>JAJZKA010000123.1 GCA_021809805.1 Actinomycetes bacterium | reverse complement strand
AAGATGGCGGCTCGCCGCCGCCGCCACGAGTTCCTCAAGGTCGTCGCGACGCAACGGATCGCCGCCGGACAACACGACGTGGGGTCGCGGACTCCCGAGCGCCGCGAGATCTTCGAAGAGCGCAACCAGCTCTGCAGTGGACAGCTCGCCGGGCTCGGGTGCATCGATCGCCTCCGCCCGGCAGTGCGCGCACGCCAGCGCGCACGCCCGCGTCAGCTCGAGGAGCACAAGGAAAGGCCGCGCACCGAGCGAGAAACGCACCTGGCGCACACCGGCCGACGCCGCCCTGCCGGGAGCGTCCTGCTCGCCGGTGGTCACCTGCTCGTGTCTCTCACCCATCGCTCGCCTTCGTTCCCTGCCATCGAGCGTCAAGACGCTCCGTCCGATCGCCCGATCTCGCCGTCCATCGACGCCCCCGCGCTCAACCGGCGCCTGGACCGGTGCAGACGCCCGCGGGAAGCGTGGAGGGACACGAGGCGGGGGGTGCGCCCATGGTCGGCGCGTGGCGAATGAGCATCGAGTACGGCGGTGCCAGGTCGACGCCGTCTGGCCCGGCGAGGTACCCGGGCGCGCTCCCCGCGACCCCGGTGTGGCCGTACTGCCAGACGATGCGATTGGTGTGCGGATCGACGACGATCACCCGATCGTTTCCATCGTCGTTGCACAAGATGTAGCCATTGGTGGGGATCGGCTCGCACAACGACGGGTGGGACAGCATCCCGGGACCGCTCTTTGGGCCGTAGCGCCACAGCAGCTTCCCGTACTTGTTGAACTCCACGATCTGGCCGGGCGTCGAGTAGTCCACGGTCAGGTACACGCCCGGCCTGACCTCGTTCGTGTCGCTCGGATACGCGACACCCGGCGGGTGCGTCGACCACAGCACCTTGCCGGAGAGCGTCATCTCGTCGACCCAGTCTCCGTTGATCTCGGTGATCAGGTAGTGACCGTTCGTCATCGGGAACGCGCCGTTCGGGCTCCCAAAGCGCAGCGGAGGCTGGTGCAGGCAGTACGGGTCGTTCTCCCCGATCCGCATCGTCGGCACGTGGCTCGGCGGCGAGAGGACCAGGATCGAGCACTCCTTGATGTCCGACACGAGCACGTGGTGACCGGGGATGACCATCGCGTCATCTGGGTTGTCGAGGTGGTTCGCGCTCGGCCCGGGCACCCCGGGCGTGCCGTAGCGCCACAAGATGCGCGACGGCTTGCGCTGGATGAGAGAGACGACCTGATCGGTCTCCTCGGTTGCGATGATCCGTTTGCCCGATGGAGTGAAGAAGGCGTCGTCGGGCGCCAAGAAGCTTTGGTGCGGGGCGAGCGAATGCTTGCCCGGGAAGCGCCACAAGATCGACCCCGTTGGCGAGATCAGCAAGAGCCGGTTGTTCTCCTCGTCGGCGACGAGAACCGGACCAGGCAGCACGGCGGGGTTCGAGCCAGGGGCGAGGTTCGGACCGGGCAACAGCTTTCGGTGACGGGTGGCGCGCAGCGCGGAAGCGTGGCTGGTTCCGTGTTGTCCCGTCGCAGCGCTGGGGTGCTTCACCTCACGCGCACGTGCCGGCGAGCTGAGCGCGAGCGGCAGCACCACCGCCAAGGTGACGAGGAGGACGAGCCCAGCAAGCCGGAGACGGCCCATCCTCCGGGCGCGCTGACGACGCTGGGCGGCGCTCACGCGCCGCGCCGCGGGACCTGTGCTCACCCGCACGCCCCAGCAGGCCGGCGCCGCTCGGGCTCGCCGGCCCGTAATGATCGCCGCCCGGATACCCCGAGCGCCTCGACGCAAGCGCAATGGGCTCGGGTGTCGCGATCTGGGCGGGCGGTCACAGGCGGCTGGCGCCGACCGGTCGCGCTGTGGTGGTACATGTCCCGCTCCTTTTCACCTCAACTTGCTCGATTGACCTTAATGCGCGCGCTCTCCCACCGGCCAGCCGCGCGGCGCACGCGGTCGCTCGTCGCGCATCGGCCACTGGCCACTGGCCAACAATCGAGGTCGCAGGGGTCAACCTCGGTACCATGCACGGGCTAAGGAGGTGTGAACACTCGGTGGACATGACCTTGTCGCGGCGCGGCGACTACGTGATGCGCTCGGCGATCACCCTTGCGCGGGCCTTCTCCTCCGGCGAGCAACGCAAGATCCGGGAGGTGGTCGCCGAGACTGCTGTGCCGGCGACCTTTGCCTCCCAGATCCTGGCGGATCTCGTCCGTGCCGGGCTCGCGTCGTCGCGGGCCGGCCGCGACGGCGGCTACCGCCTCATTCGCCCGCCCGAGGAAATCAGCGTGCTCGAGGTGATTGAGGCCGCCGAGGGAACCTTGCACGCCGAGCGCTGCGCGCTCGGCGAGGGTCCCTGCCGCTGGGATGCCGTGTGCCCACTCCATGAGACATGGCTCGAGATGACCGGGGCGCTGCGCGAGCTGCTGGCGCAGACCAGCCTCGCCGAAGTCGCCGGACGCGATGCGGCGATCGAGGCCGGCACCTACCGCCTCGAGGGCGAGTCGCACCGCACACGGCCAAGCAGGGTCAGCGTCGCTGACCGCGTCGAGGTCGAGGCGCCCCTCGAGCTCGTCGACCGGCGCCTGCGTGCGCTGCGCAGCGAGCTCGGCAGCCTCGCCGCGGCGGCCTTCGTGGTCACCGCACCTGGCCGTGGGCGCCCCCAGGACGAGCCCATGACGTCGGCGGTCGAGGCACGCGTGGTGCGCGCCGGCGGCGCCAAGGGTGCGCGGGAGCCGTCCAACCGGCGCTATCGCCTCGAGATCGCGGCGCTCACCGACCTCGAGACGGTGCGCTTCGACGCCACGCTCGCGCTGAGCGCGATCGACGCCGAGCGCTGTGCGATCGCGGCCGAAGGAGACTTTCGCGCCGTGTCGACTCGCCAGACCGTTGGTCGCACCGAGCTCGAGCGCCGGGCCCGCCGGGCGCTGCGGGCATTCCTGCGCGCCCTGGCACGAGCGCTCGACACCCCACCGGCGCAGTAAGGCTCGGGCCGGCCGGCCGAAACGGCGCGGCGCTCAGCCGGCGTGTGGCAGCGAGCCGCCGATCACCTGGCCCGCCCCGTTCACGGCCTCCACCCGGACGTAGCCAGGGTGCCTCGGCACGCTGATCGCCGTCTCAAAGCCAGTCTTTGGCACCGTCGTGACGAGGCCGAGCCGGTTCGGGCTCGGTCCGGCGAGCAGCCGCCAGGCCTGCACCTGCGTCGCGCCGTTCCAACTCACCCGCACGCTCAGGTTCGCGCCCGCGTTCGCGACGGCGATCGCCGGCTTGGTCTCGGGCTGGGCCTGCCACCGGTAGAGATAGGCACGATAGGAGTCGTCGCCTTGTGGCATCGCCGCGTCGTAGAGGAGCGCTCCACTTGGGGAGTAGACCGAATAGTACGGCGCGGTCCCCCAGCCGACCTCGGTGTTGCCGTGCGGAAGCTCCTCGACGTTGCCGAGCGCGTAGGCGAGCACGCCGGGGTGCGTGTCGGCGCCGAGGTACTGGATCTGCTTGGCCGAGGTGCTGAGACGCAAGAACAGTGCCCGCGAGTTTGGCTCGCGAACCGGAGCGGCACCGTCATCAAAGACCGTGAAGATTCCGCCGCCGTGGAGCTGGACGTCGTGCTGGAACCAAAACGACGAGCCGGCCTGCATCGGCACGCTCGGGGTCTTGCCGCCGAGCTGGAACACCACGGCGCCGTCGTCGGCCGGGTCCACCTCATACGCGGCGCTCGTGTTGCGCGCCCCGATCAAGATGTCGCCTCCCGCCAGCGGTTGGATGCTGTTGATGTGGAAGTAGTCGTACTGATAGCTCGACGTCGGCGGCTTGCCGTAGTAAGAGGCGGTCGTTGGGACGTGGTCGAGGCTGTCCCATTCGTCCATCACCAAGCCGGTCGCGACGTCGATCTCCTGCATCACCCCGTCAAAGACCGTGGCATTGGCCGGCCCACCGATGCTCGACAAGTTCCAGCGAACCGTGCGATACGCCGTGATGTAGGCCTGTCCTGCCGAGGTGAGCTGGAACTCATGCAGGTCCATCTGGATCCCGTTCCCGGCGTGCACCTTGGCGATCACCTGGTAGCGGTTGTTCATGATGATGCCTTCGCCCTGGCCGTGACCGTAGCGGACCTGGCCTTGGAACCAGGTGAGCACCGGCTGGCCGTGGTAGCGCTGCTCGTTCAGGCCAATGGGGGGTTGACCGGTCTTGGCAAGGCTGTCGAACCAAACGAGCGAGCCGTTGGGTGCCACGATCATCGGGCCCGGCTGGCCGACACTGCCCTTTGGCGAGATGAGGAACGACTCGTTCGGACCGAGGGAAGGGTCGCTCTTCGCGACGGTGATCGCCGGCGGCATCATCGCCGGTTGCGTGGCGAAGTGCTGCACCCCGGGCACGTTGGTGTGTGAGACGGGCATCGTGAGATCACCGGTGAGATGCAAGACGTGGGCGACCTGGAACTCATAGGTGCCGTTGTTCGAACCGACAATCGTGAGGTTCGTCTGCACCGTGACCGTCTCACCGGCCACAAAGGGGCGGTTTGGTAGGAAACTGGCACCCGTCGCGCTCTGGTAGGCCTCCCAGCGCCCATGATGAACGCCGCTCTTTGAGCCGGTCACCGTAATCCCGGTGAGCGCCGACACCGGTGCGCCGAGCACGCTGATCTGGGTACGCGGGTCGGCCGTCCTGCTGCCAGGTTCCGGCGACACCGTGACGGCATTCGCGGGCACCTGGGGCAGCGAAACGCCCGGCGTCGCCACCGGCGCCACGAGACCTTGTTGCGCGTCGGTAAGTTGGATCGCGCTGCGGGTGGGCAAATTCTGGCCGCCGCGCAAGCTGACCCCGATCACCGCCGCCACGACAAACCCAGCAGTCGCGCCAACGGCGATCCGCCGCCGAACGAACTGCCGGCGTCGCTCAACGTGGCGCGTGGATGGATTGGACAGCCGCCCCCCAGCGGTGCGCTCTTGCTCGCGGCTCATATGGTCATCACCTTCATCACAACGGGCTCACAGGGTCCCGGCTAAAGATTGCATTAACGAAATGCACGCGAGAACAGACGCTGCACAACGGGGGGCGCCGCTCAGTTTAGACGGATGGGCAGCCTGAGGGGCGGCGTCGAAAGGAGGCCGGCGTGGAGGGTTCATCCGTTCCACATGACGAAGTCCAAGGACTTCCTGCCCCAACGGGCAACCGACGCAGTATCAGCCGCCGCAAGCTCCTGCTGAGCGGGGGGGGCGGAGCGATCGGGATTGCCGCGCTGGCCAGCTCAGCCTTCGGCGGGATCCACATCGGCGAATCGAATGCCAGCCACGAGGTGACGCCGAAGCCGGCGATGCCTCCCCAGGGTCATTTCAAGACGCGTCCTGAGCTTGTCCCGCCGCGGCTGCAAATCGTCGATCTCGACGCCGGCACCGCTCCCGGGCTCGTCATGCTCACCCCGAGTCTGCTTCCAGGCGTACGGGGCCTCTCCCAAGCCCAGGCCGTTACCAAGGGCAAAGGGCAGATGGGGGTCATGATCACCAACAACCGCGGCGAGGTGATTTGGTTCCAGCCGACCACCCAGCTCGCGACGAACCTCCAGGTCCAAAGCTACCGGGGTCAGCCGGTGCTCACCTTCTGGAACGGCAACATCGTGAAGGGTATGGGCTTTGGCAAGGGCTACTTGCTCGACCACCAGTACAACAACGTCGCCACGATCACCGGTGGCAATGGGCTCGAAGCTGACCTGCACGAGCTGACGTTGACGCCACAGAACACGGCACTCATCACCGCTTACCACAAACAAGCCGCGGACGTCTCGGCGATCGGAGGACCGAAGAACGGCTCGGTGTTCGAGAGTGTCGTACAAGAGATCGATATTGCCACCGGCAAGGTCCTCTTCCAGTGGAACAGCCTCGATCACGTGCCGGTGACCGACTCTTACGTCAAGGCCACCGGGGACGCGCCGGTGGACTACTTCCACGTCAACTCCGTCGCGCTGTGGGACAACAACAGTCTGCTCGTGTCGGCACGCAACACCTGGACCGTGTATCGCATCGACCGCCGCACTGGCGCGGTCATCTGGCGCCTCGGCGGTAAGCGCTCCAACTTCGCCATCGGCAAGGGCGCGAACTTCGAATGGCAACACCACGTGCGCCGCTACCAAAACGGCATCACGGTCTTTGATGACGCTGCCGCGCCCGCAGAGGAGCCCCAGTCACGAGCACTCGTACTGGGCGTGGATGAGACTGGCAAGAAAGTGAGCCTGACGAGGGCGTACACGCATCCGGCCGGACTGCTCACCTACTACGAGGGAAGCATCCAGATGCTGCCCAATGGGAATGCGTTTGTCGGCTGGGGAACCGAGCCGTACTCGAGCGAGTTCAACCCGAGCGGCGGCCTCATCTACGACGTGCGCTTTCCGACAAACGACCAGTCCTACCGCGCGTTTCGCTACGAGTGGACCGGCACGCCGGTCCATCCGCCGCAGCTGGTGGTGCACAAGGACGACATTGGCGGGTACGCCGCCTATGTCAGCTGGAATGGCGCGACCAACGTCACGTACTGGCAGATCTTTTCGGGCAATAGCCCAAAGTCGCTCAAGCCGGTCGCAATCGTTCTCAAGGCCGGCTTTGAGACCGCGATTACCGTGCACCCTGGTGGCTCCTACCTGGCGATCGCTGGCCTCGACCTCGCGGGCAAGCGGCTCGGAATGTCGACACCCGTCAAGATCTGACGAGTCCCCACCACGAGCACCGCGGCGCCCACTGCGCGCTGCGGTGCTCGTGGGCTGGTTGTCTGCCCGACCGGGCAGAGACACTCGCGATGTTGTACGCTAAGTGGCTGTGACGGCGTTTGGCACTCTGCTCGCCGCCGCGCTGGTCTTGCTCGGCGCAGGCGTCAGGTTGAAGCTCGCCCTCCTCCCGCGGTGGACTCCCTCTGATCGCCGCCTGGTCACCGCCGTCCCCGCACGGGCGACGACGCTCCTCGAGGCGATCTCTGGCTCCGCGCTCCCCTGGCCCGGGCGCTGCGACGGCACGACCGTCGGGCCGCGCTCTATGCTGAGAAGCCGCCTTGTCCTGTTCTCCACGCGAGTGACCGCGACAGCCCAAGGAGCGATGCGAACGCTGTTGAAATCGGTGCCACCAGCAAGCTGGTGAGTGCCGCGACCCGCCTGTAAGGGTCCCGTACACGACCGACGAGAGGGCATCTTGCCCGCGACCACACGGAGGCACGGTGCGCAGTTTCGTGCGACTCACCGAGGCACTACGACGTCCGGCTGCATACGCGGATCGCGGCGACGAGGAAGGGCGCCTCACCCGGCTGATGGGTTCGAACAGTAACGACCAGGTCTTCGTGCTCGAGTCCTGCCATAGTACGTGGCTCTTCAACCCACAGAGCCGGCACTTCTGCAGGATCTTGAAGAACATGGGCCGCTCGGTCGTCACCGAATGGCGCGCTTATGACCGTCTGATCCTGCATCCCGAATCCGATGCGTTCCTCGTCATATTGAACGCCTCGGGCACGCGCCTGCTGCGCTCGTGGCGCCACACGGCCCAGTGCGAGCAGTGCGGTGGCAATATGACAAGCGAGATCGCGCTCGGCGACCTCGAGCGTGTCGCGTCCTCGTGCCCAGCCGGTGACGCAACGACGCATCAGGTGGCCACCGCTCCAGCGCCAACCTCGGACTGAGCCTTCCGAGCAGGAGCACCGCCTCGGGCGCAGCGCCTGCAGAAGGTAAAGCGCCAGCGATCAGCTGGCTGCCTGGCTACGCCCAGTGCCCTGTCCGCTGCGCCGGCGGGCGTCGTGCCAGGCGGGCCCCAAATGCTCAGCTGGCGCTCCCTTGAGCGAGGGGTTGCCAGGGCCACGGCTCGTCGAGTGGGCGCTCATCGACGACGCGGTTGGCGATCGTGCCGATTCCCTCGATGCTCACCTCGACGAGGTCTCCGGCCTTCAAGAACACCGGTGGGGTCCGGTCTCGCCCGACGCCGCCGGGCGTGCCGGTCGCGATCACGTCACCGGGCCGCAAGGTCGTGAACGAGGAGAGGTACTCGATGGTCGTCGGGATGTCGACGATCATCTGCGAGGTGCGCGCGTGCTGCATCACCTCGCCGTTCACGAGCGTCGTGAGCTCCAAGTCGCTCGCATCGAGCTCGTCGGCCGTCACGATCTCGGGCCCGATTGGCATCGTGGCATCGAAGTTCTTGCCCGGCGTCCATTGGGTCGCGACCCGCTGCCACTCCCGGGCGCTGCCGTCATTCAACACGACGTAGCCAGCGACTGCCTCGAGCGCGTGCTCGCGCCGCACAAGGCGGGCGCTGCGGCCGATCACGACCCCGAGCTCGCCCTCGAAGTCAAAGCGCTCGCTGAGCGCCGGACGCCGGAGCTCGCCGTACGGGGCGGCCACCGAGTCCGGACCGCGCACGAAGCACTCCGGCCAGCTCGGAACACCGCTGCCGCGCTCGATGGCGTGCGCGGCGTAGTTCACCCCGAGACAAAGCACCCGGCGCGGCGCGGGAACCGCCGGAGCCAGGTCGGCGGGCTCGACGACCTTGCCGTGGCCAGCTGCGGCCTCGTAGAGCGCGCTCTGTGCCTCGTCCCACTCAATGAGCAGCGCATTCAGGTCGCGGTAGCGTTCGATCCCGGTCGCCGCCGCGACGTCGACGTAGCCCGTCCCGCTCGTCGATGCGACGACAAGGCGCGGCCCATCGGGTGAGACCACCGTGGCGAGGCGCATCGCAAAGGTCCTCCAGACTCAGCACCCAGGCGTCCCAGTGGCACCCGCGGGCTCCTCGGGGATCATGGGCCACCGGGCACGGCAAGCGCCAGCGCGAGAGGTACTCGGCGCGTCCAATGGCCAAGGGCGCCCAGCGCCGTGTCGGGCATCTTCCACGACGCGCCGAGATGGCATCGACGGATGACAGCGCCACGCGGGCGCGCCAACACAGGCGGACGGAGCCGCCCGACGCAGAAACAAGGGCTGGCGGGTCCCGACTGCGTCACTCGCATCGCTTCCCATCCTCCCGTCCGCTCAAACCTGCGACCTGGGCGTTGCCTCATTGGGCAGCTTGCATGGCAGCAGGAAGCGGCTAGTGTGCGCTAGCGCAGGGCTGGCTCGATCAGATGAGGTGAAAAGATGCCTGCCCTGGGATCGCGCGATGGGAGCACCGCGGCCGCTGAGCGCGCGACGCGCCGCAGCGCACCGCGACCGGACGGGGGTGCTGGCCGAATCAGAGCCCCGGGCAAGCCAATCCCGCGCGAGGCAGCCGCCAAGGTGCCGCCGCGGAGCACTGGCCGCGCCGCACCAGCCAGTGGGATCGAGTCCGAGCACGAGTTTCTCGAAGAGCTCCTGCGTGCCCTCACGGCGGCCAACAACGGCGAGCACGCCCCGCGCCTGTCTACCCGGCGCGCCGGCATCGGCGGGGAGGTCGCCCGCACCCTCAATGCGCTGGTCGAGCGCCAGGACGCCTTTGCCGCCGAGGTCACGCGGGTCGCCAACGTGCTGCGGCGGGCGGGACGCACCAGCGAGCGACTGCGCGTCCGGCCGGCATTTGGCAACTGGACCACCGCCGTCGAGGCGACGAACGCCTTGATCGACGACCTGGTGCGGCCCACGACCGAGGTCACCCGGGTGATCTCGGCCGTCGCCGAGGGCGACCTCACCGAGAAGATGGCGCTCACGATCGACGGCCGCGCCGTGAGAGGCGACCTCGGCCGCGTCACCAACGTGGTGAATTCGATGGTCGACCAGCTCCGGCGCTTCTCGGGCGAGGTCACCCGGGTCGCCCACGAGGTCGGCACCGACGGACGCCTCGGTGTCCAAGCAGACGTGCGCGGCGTGTCGGGAATCTGGCGGGACCTCACCGGCTCGGTGAACCAGATGGCCGCCAACCTCACCAACCAGGTGCGCGATATCGCTCTCGTGACGACGGCGGTCGCGAACGGCGACCTCTCCCAGAAAGTCACCGTGGACGCCCGCGGCGAGATGCAGGACCTGAAGCAGACCGTCAACTCGATGGTCGACCAGCTCCGCAGCTTCGCCCACGAGGTCACCCGGGTCGCCCGCGAGGTCGGCACGGAGGGTCGCCTCGGTGGCCAGGCGGACGTCCAGGGGGCCTCGGGAACCTGGCGCGACCTGACCGATTCAGTGAACCAGCTCGCTGAGAACCTCACCAGCCAGGTACGCAACATCGCCCAGGTGACCACGGCGGTCGCCCGCGGCGACCTCTCCCAAAAGATCACGGTCGATGCCCGCGGCGAGGTCGCCGAGCTGAAGGAAACCATTAACACGATGGTCGAGCAGCTTTCGGCGTTCGCCGCTGAGGTCACCCGGGTCGCCCGCGAGGTCGGCACGGAGGGCAACCTCGGCGGCCAGGCGCGCGTCAGCGGCGTCGCCGGGACCTGGCGAGACCTGACGGACTCGGTGAATCAGATGGCTGCCAACCTCACCGACCAGGTGCGCGACATCGCCCGGGTGACCACAGCGGTCGCCACCGGTGACCTCTCCCAGAAGATCCAGGTCGATGTCCGCGGCGAGATGCTGGACCTCAAGCGGACCGTCAACACGATGGTCGACCAGCTCTCAGCCTTCGCCGCTGAGGTCACCCGCGTCGCCCGGGAGGTCGGCACCGATGGCCGCCTCGGCGGCCAGGCCGAGGTCCGTGGCGTCTCTGGCACCTGGAAGGACCTGACCGACAACGTCAACCAGCTGGCCGGCAACCTCACGAGCCAGGTGCGCAACATCGCCCAGGTGACCACGGCGGTCGCCCGCGGGGACCTCTCCCAAAAGATCACCGTCGAAGCCTTCGGCGAGGTCGCAGAGCTGAAGGAGACCATCAACACGATGGTCGACCAGCTCTCCTCTTTCGCGGCCGAGGTCACCCGGGTCGCCCGGGAGGTCGGCACCGATGGCCGCCTCGGCGGCCAGGCCGAGGTCACGGGGGTGTCGGGCACCTGGAAGGACCTGACCGACAACGTCAATCGCCTTGCCGGCAACCTTACGAGCCAGGTGCGCAACATCGCCCAGGTGACCACGGCGGTCGCCCGCGGGGACCTTTCTCAGAAGATCACCGTGGACGTGCGCGGCGAGGTCGCCGAGCTGAAGGAGACCATCAACACGATGGTCGACCAGCTCTCCTCTTTCGCCGCCGAGGTCACCCGGGTCGCCCGGGAGGTCGGCACCGATGGCCGCCTCGGCGGCCAGGCCGAGGTCACGGGGGTCTCGGGCACCTGGAAGGACCTGACCGACAATGTCAACCTGCTGGCCGGCAACCTC
>JAJZKA010000122.1 GCA_021809805.1 Actinomycetes bacterium | reverse complement strand
GCAGGCGATACTGCCAACTGCGCCGCTGCCAATCCGAACGGCGCACTCGACTTCACTCACAGCTGTCACTACGCGAAGCAATTCGCCGGACAAGAGAGGTCGGGGCATCAGGTACCCCTCTTCGTGTTGTGTCGCCGTAGCGACGTTTGCAGATCCGAGAGCGGGGCGATCCGGCGATCTCTGGCGGCATCGGTACCAAGCGAGCGCTGCCAGCGCGAGGAGCGGCCCGGTGTTGGGATCGGTCCCCGCGCCGGTGAGGATCCCGCCGAGACCCTCGGGCAAGACCCAGATCAACCTCCCCAAAACTTGATTCAACCTCGCACCTGAGCAACCTGACGGCGTCGTCAAACAGTTGCCTGCCGGTCGGCCCGACAAAACGACAGGTTATTGGACCAGCCGAGATGTCCCCCTCGGCGGTGCAGGCAGCGCGCCAGCACCCGAGCCGGACTGCGGCCCGTCTGGAGGGTCTCCTCGAGATTACCGTCGAGGCCGCCTCGCTGATCACGGAAGCCCAAGCGCCAGCCTCTTGCTCGTCGGGGTAGCTGCGCTCGTCGGCAGTGCGATCAGCATCCTGTCCGCCGTCGACGCTCGTCGTGGTGCCGGGGGCGGCCCGACGTGCACCGGCCACCGGCCACCGCGTCCGTTACCAAAGTCATACCGTCAGGTCAGGTGCTCCGTCAGCTGGGGAGAAGCCCTGTCGGCTTCGGGCCCGCACGGGTTGCGGCGACATCAGCCGCATGGCGCATGCCGCACCTCGCGGGAGGGGTCCACCCACGCAGAGCGCCCCGGGCGCGGGCACGTGCTCACTCGCCAGGATCGTGGCGCGTCATGGTTGGCGCCAACGCTCGGGGATTCCTGGCGTTGCTGTGTCGAGCACGAATCGTCATGCCGGTAGCACGACGACGACTGAGCCGTAGTGCAGGCGCGCGTACACGCTCTCGGCGACCTCAAGGGGGACCTCGACGCATCCTTGGCTCTGGGGGAAGCCGTAGGAGGCTCGAGCGAAGCCATGGATGGCGATGTTGCCTTGGAAGTAGTCGACGTCGGGCACGTCGGAGTAGAGGTAGGGCTTCCCTGTGGTGGTGATCCCACGCATCGTCTGGGACCGGTAGCGCTGGTAGACGTAGAAGGTGCCGCGCGGGGTCGCGCCGCCCGGGATGCCCGTGTTGACCAGCGTATCGAGGACGACGTGGCCGTCTTGCCAGATATCGAGGTACTCGGGACGCGACTCGTGGACGATGGCGATCGCGTAGGGATCGGGGTCGGTCCGGCGCGCCACCGCGGCCGTCAGCAACGCCGACCACACCGTCGGCGTGAGCGCCGTGGCGTACAAGGGCCACGTCCCGCTCTCGATGTCCTGGACCCGCTCGAACTGGACGAGCGCTCCGTCGGTGAGGACGCCGGCGTCCCCGGGGTCCCAACGGGCGCGCAGGGCCGACGGGATGTCGGCGTAGCGCCAGACGAGTGAAGCTGCCGGGTCGCTGTCGGCTGCACGGTCCGAAGCGGCGCGGCGACGGCGGCCACGGCCGGACACCCTCGTGGGCGAATGAGTGAGCGGCAGGTAGCCGAGCTGGGCGAGGAGAACCTGAGCGAGACCGACCGAGGCTGGCGCGACGGAGAAGTGCGCCACGAACGCTCGCCGCGCAGGAGACGTGGTCGGCATTCGGCTCGACCCGAAGGTCACCGTCAAGGTCTCGCGGACGCCAGGAGAGAAGTACGTGCTCGCCGCGAAGCACACCGCTCGGGGGGCGCAGCGGCCCCAGGTACCCGCGACGGGCGGGGAAAGCACCGCGCTCAGCGAGGCGCCCGGCGGTTGCGCCAGCCTCACCTCGAGGGTCGCGTCGGGGAGAACGACACGGCCCGGCCGCGGGGAGACACCCACGACGGCTTGGGCGGGCAGCGCCGGCCGTGGGGCCGGCATGGCCAGCTGCCACCCGGCGATGGCGAAGCCGACGGCCAGAGCGAGCACGACGGCGCCGACCGTCCGCCTCCTGCGCCGGTAGGTTGCAGCACGCTGACGTGCAGACCCTGCCGCTCGCTTCGCGCCGACGCCGTCGCTGTCGTGGGGGGCACCGGTGCCGATCACTGCGACGCCGATGCTGCGATCGTGGCGCTCGGCTCCCCAAGGACGGTGACGACGGTGCCGTAGTGGATCCAGTCCCACGCGACTGCCGCTTCGGCGAGAGGCAGCTCGACGCAGCCGAGGCTCTGAGGAAACCCGTAGGAGGACCGCACGAAGCCGTGGATGGCGACACCGCCGTCGAAGTAGTTGACCCATCGCACGCCGTGGTCGAGGTAGTAACTGCCATTCGGGTTCGTGCCCGACATGGTGGTCGAAGCAAAGCGTCGGTAGACGAAGAAGGTGCCCGTCGGGGTGGGCGTGGCGTCGATACCGGTGTTCACCGTGGTCTCGAGCACGTCGGTGCCGTCGTGCCAGAGCGTGAGCGACTCGGGCAGGGCCTGGGACACGAGCGCGTAGGTATAGCCGACCGGGTTCATCCGCCCGGCCTCCTCGGCCGAGAGGAGCACGGGCCAGAGCAGCGGGCGGATCGACGTATACCCGGGAAGGCCGTCGTGGACCTCGAAAGCCACCATCGCACCGGTGGTCATGTGGTTGTCCACGCCCGGCTCCCATGCCTGCTGCAAGGACGCCGGCGTATTGGCGTAGCGCCAGGCGAAACTGCCCGCAGGGGCGTGGTAGAGGGCGCGGAGATCTTCCCGGGCGTCGAGATGCCCGGCGGTGGCGGGCGTCCACGTGAGCGGTAGGTAGCCGAGCGTGGCGAGGACCTGCTGGAGCCGTAGCACCGACCCCTCGCCGACCTGCCAGCGGTCGACGACCGTCGAGGCGAGCCGGGCCCCGTCGACCGCGCGTACGCCACTGCCTTCTCCCGGGACACGCAACGTCACCGAGGTAAGAGGGAGCAGCGGCGCCGACGGGTGAAGCACGAGCTCCTCAGGGCCGTCTCGCGCCCAACGGCCCGGTACCGGCGGGCTCGTCACCGGCAGTGGGCTGTGCAAGGCGATCGGCGCAGAGAAACGCACCGTGATCGGCATCATCGGCGCCACGCCCAGCGCGCCGTCCCCCGGGCTCACCGCCACCACCCGCAGCGCGACCGGGCCCCGACGCGCGGCGGATCGGCCCGTGACCGCCGGGCCGCCCGTTGCCAGGTGCCAACCGACGATGCTCGCCGTCACCACCAGGCCGATGACGACGAGCTCGACGAGACGCACGACCCGCTGCGCTCGGCGCGCCTTTCGACGACGCGCGGCCTTCGTCGCCGAGGACGTCGGCTGGTGCGCTCGCCGCGTTCTCATGTGCGCCACCCGCCCCTTTCGTCGTCCTCGGCGAGCCTTTCCTACTCTTCCGCCACGCGCCGGTGGTGTCGGCCGACACCCGATGCGATCCGCCGTCCGCGTCGCGGTCCGTGCGATCACCGCGTCCCGCCACCTCGTCGAGGATCCATGGAGCTGGCGGCCAACGCGCCCACGACCCGGCGTAGCCATCGGACATGAGCTTCGATTGCTCGTGAGTTGGATCCTCGATGGCCTCATCATCGGAGCGCTCGGCAGTTCATCGTCGAAGATCACTCAAAGATGTGCATCGCGGTCGCGATCTGGAACGAGGATCCCAAGATCCCAAGCCCTGGGTCTGGCACAAGACCGCCGAGGAGATCCTCGAGCCGCTCGCTCGCTGCTGCTCGGCGGGCATCGACAATATGAGCGCGTCGAGTTAACACGTCACGAGCCCCAAGGCGCCGCGCCGGGATCGACGCCTCCGGTCCGGTCAGGACCCCCGGGGGGCGACCACCCTCGAGTTCGCCACGGACGGCTCACCTCGACCCGCCGGGCCCTGGCCGAACGGCCGCAACAGATCGCCCGTGATTTCGCCGGTTAGCCGGGAGGACAAGATGCCTGGGTGAGGGGACACTCGGTGAGGGTGCTGATCCAGTTCACCGTGCCCGAGTCGAACACCCCGGCCATGCGCCATATTCGCTCTATGCCTGTGTTCCCTGACATAGAGAACAGAAGCCTCGAGAGAACAGACCCGCTTGAGGTTGGTGGTGGGCCGTCTGACACCTCCAGGGGAGCGGCCTACGAGCGCCGCAACCTGCCAGCTACATCCCGAGCCTGGAAGGCCAAGGCGCGACCCGGGCCGGGTGTCTGTTCTGGAGCTGCGTCGCCGGAGTGCCGAGGGCGTCGTATCCGCCTCTCTGGAGGGCTCCCCCATCGCGTCAAAGGCCACCAACCATCCCGCTGGCCGCCGGCTGACCAGGGTTTTTCACTGGCTGTTCCCTAGCTACCGCTCCCTGGCCATGACCGTCGCCGTCGAGGTCTGCCTGACCCTGGTCGGGTTGCCCGCGTGGGCCCACCTGGCAGTGGCCGGGGAGGCGTGACCGTCGTGTCGCGCCTCCTTCGAGGGATGGTGCCTCGCAGCGATTTACGAAATGGCAGCCATGCGACGAGTGAGACTGCGATCGATGACCAGCGTGAACATGAGCTTGGGACGACAAAACTGCATGGAATCGTCGAATGATTCAGCTCTGCCTCGACGCGGCAGAATGTGAATTCCAGTCAGCTTTACGCCACGAAGAAGTCTCGTGGGAGTTGGCTTGGCCGGAAGCGGCCCTCGGCGATGTCCTTTCAACGTTGGAAGCCGGAAATCGCCGCGGGGCGGAGTGACCGGCATCCGTTCGGGTGTACCCCACACGCTCATTGAGCTCATGCCTCGGCGGTTGAACTCGACAGCGCGGCGACTCTTGGTGCACGAGGTGCCCTCATCGGAAGTACTCAGGGCGGCTCACCCACGTATCGGAGACCAGCATCACGCCTGAGCGGTTCACGAGCAGGCTCCTCAGGCCTTCGAGGAGCGCGCCGGCCCGGTCGGCGGGCAGCACCACCGTCAGCAACGTCAGGGCGTCGCGTTGGTTGAATAGCAAGCGCCCCTGGTGGTGGCCGCGGTGCCCAAGCCCGGATACATTCGAGACAGCAGTGAACCCCCTGGCGCCGGCTTCAGCGAAGAGATCGGTGGCTACCGCCACGTCTTCACCGCTGATCACAACCTCGATTCGGGTCATCTGCGTCAATTCCCAGGTCTCATCCACGAACAGCGTTCTCCTCGGTGCGGGCGCCGGCGGGGACCCTGCGGACCCAGGTGCCGCCGGCGCGACGGATCTTCCAGTTGTCGTGGCCGTTCTCGCGCGCCGCCAGCTGCACCCAATGCCCGTCGAAGAGGTGCTGCAGCACGGGATTACGGGCGATAACTGCCTCCAGCACCGCCTGCGGGGCTTCGACGACGACGAGGAGCCGCATGGGCTCGTGGTACGCGCGGTCGCCGTCGTAGAGCGACTGGAGGGGCAGGCCGACTCGCAGGTCGCCGCCAGTTCCCTGGACGACGCCGACCCCGGCGACGATGTTGTGGGCGGTCTTATCTCCTGCAGAGAGGATGTCGGGGTCGACGGTCGAGAAGTAGTACTGCGCATTGATCCAGTGCGCCACGACCATCGGGGCGGTGAGGATCGTCTCGAGGGCAACACCTTCGGGGTCGGTCGTGGCATCGTAGGAGTGCAGGAAGCAGCGTGAGTCCAAGTTCACCCCCGCACTGACCGAACGAGGGGCGACGATGAACGCTGCGTTGCGGGCAAGTCCCCACTCAGGACGCACCTGGGCCCAGTCGGCGGCGCGTCCTGCGGGAGCAGTCACGCGACGCCGGCTCTCGGTTCCAGGCAAGCGCGAGGCGCGCTCAACTGCAGTCGCAGCGCCAGCTCGATGCAGTGCGGACTGCAAAGTGGCGGCGCGCTCCGCATGGTCATCGGGAACGAGATGGACGTCGAGCATGGTCACGATATCGGTGGCGGTGTCGTGTTCGGCAGCGACGAACCAGGTCGTGGCGGGGATCGTGATGCCACGCTCGGCGAGCAGCGCGCGGGTGGCCTGGCGGTTCAAGATCGCTGCGGCGGCCCGGGCGCTCGGTCCTCCCCTGTTGCCCCCGCAGGCGCCGCAGTCGAGCGACGACGCGTGGGGGTTGTTCTCGGTCGTGCTGCCGTGCCCGCAGAGCATCACCAACGGCGCGAAACCGCGGGTGAGGCCCATCGTGGTGAGCGCGGCCTCGGCAAAAAGGGCCTGCTCGTCGTCACTCATAGTGCTCGCCGAGGGTTCCGCGTCGACCCCCGTGGCGGCTGCTGGGGCGATCACCTGGTGGGCCCGGCGCCGTGCCGCCTGGTACCAGAAGGGAGCGAGCGTCTTGGCGACTGCGATCGGGCCTGCGACGATGCCGCCGGCTTCTGCCAGGACGAACTGGGACAAGGCTCCCTTCCTGGTGGAATTGAACGCGCGCTGGGCAGCCGCGACCGCCTGACGGCCTTCGAGCTCGCGACTGGCGGCCCGGCCTGTTGAAGTGACCGGCCGCTCCGGGACCCGCGCGCTCGGCCGAAGCAGGACCGGGCAGAGATCCATCGCTTCATCGGACCACCAGGGGCCGAAGCGGATGGGCAGGGCGAAAAAGCCGGCGAAGCCCAACGTCTCGTAGGGGCCGCAGCCTTCGAGATGGCGGCGGAGTCCCTCGGAACGAACATCGATACAAAAGACGACCTGCGCTTGGGGGGAGGGGCCCGCCTTGAGCGCCGGGCGATCCAACGCAGCGAACAGGCGATCTCGGAAATGACCCTCGTAAGCGGCGAGCCAGACCTTGGCGAGAGCGGTTGCGGAAAGCCCGCCAAGGTGTCGTTTCAGGTCGTCGGGCAGCTCAACGCCGACAGAGTCTTCCGCTCGGGTTCGGTTGCCGTCGTCTAGGACGTATGTCGCCCCCTCGGCCCTGCGAGCACGAGGGGCAGGGAGGACGCGGCGTCGCTTGGCCGTGTGGCCCATCGCCAAGGCCGACGGCACAGTCGCGTTGACCAGGAGCACGGCTTCGTAACAGAGCCGGACGGCAAGGTAGTCGACCAAGTGCAGGGACGGGCCGGGTTGGTCCGGGGCGGCCCAACGAGAGCGCCACTTGGCATGTCCCGCCCAACCCGGCGTGCGCGCGAGATGGCGAGCAAGCTCGGGGATTCGGTCCTGATCGCTGATGCTGAGGAGATCAAGGCAGGTGAGGATGGCGTCTTCGGGATCGGCACCCAGCTCGGCGAGGCGCTTGCGGCCCGCCCTCCTCGCGAGCGAGCGAGCCGAGGGGTCGAAGACCACGACCTTGCGCCAGGCCGCATAGAAGCCTTCGGTCGGCCCCATCGGCACGATGCCTGCAAGGTACGCGGCACACCACTTGGCCATCTCACGGTCGATGTTCGCCGCGAGCTGGGACCCGGAGACCTCATCGCGGCGTTCGGCCGCGGTCTGCCATCGGCGGGTGCCCGGCTCAGGCTCGTGTCCGGCGTAGGCGTCCTGGCACCCGGCGTCGCGATCGTGATCGAGTGCCGCCCGCAGGTCCTCCACGCTGACGCGCCCGGTGGCGTACGCCTGGGCGAACAATGCCGGCGACGGGTACCCGCTGATCCCGAGCACCTGCTGCGCGTGGCGTACCGCTTCATGGAAGGGCAGGTGGCGCAGATCCCACAGGGGGTTCACGGCGATGGCCGTGGACAGCGGCCACAGCGGGGCGATCGAACGAGCTGCCTCGTCGAGGTCGGCAAGGAGCCGCGCCCGCACGAGACCGCTCTCGGCGCCGGTCATGCCGCGCTCTCTTCCCACAATCCCACAAGCTCGCGGATGCTCCCCGGCATGCCGGGGAGCATGGCGCGCCCTGCCTCGCCTTCCCCGCGTGCCGGCAAGCCGAGCGGCGGCGCTCCGGCATTGACCAAGACCGCCACTGCCCGCCGGCGCGCCGAGGGAAGGTGGGCCAGGCCAACCGTCACCAGCCCACCACCCGCCACCCCGGCTAGCCACCACGGGCTGAGGGTGTCCGCACCAGCCGGGGGCAACGCCGGAGCGATCCAGCTTCCTACGACGGCGAGCGCCAGCCCGTAGAGCGTCCCGGCAACGACCAACCCAGCTGTCCACAGGGCGGCCCAGCGGGCCGACACTGACCCTCGGCCCCACCACGACCACGCCGCCGAAGCGACGGTCGCCGCGACGAAGACGAGCAGCACTCCGGCGGCGCGCGTGGTGAGCACCCCAGGAACGGCCGCCATCGCCGCGAGCGTTGCGACCGTCGTGGCGCCGGCGGCAAGCGCTCGCAGCGGCGAGGGGATGGTCCCCTCCGAACCCCTCGGGTGCTGGCCGGCGCGGGGAACCTGGGAACCTGTCCCAAAGAACAACGTGGCCTTGTAGAAGGCGTGGCCGATCAGGTGCACGACCGCCGCCAGGTAAGCGCCCACCGCGCACTCCGTCACCATGAAGCCCATCTGGCCGATCGTCGAATAGACGAGCGAACCTTTGACGTCCGGCTTGTGGACCATCTGCACCGCCGCAGCTGCCGCGGTGACGCCCGCAACGCTGAAGACGCCGACCATCACTAACACCGAACCTCCAGTCAAACCAGCAAGCCGCACGAGCAGGATCCCGCCGCCATTCACCACGCCGGCGTGCAGCAGCGCCGACGCCGGGGTGGGCGCCGCCACGGTGCCGGGAAGCCATCTGCCGAGCGGACCTTGGGCCGAGCGAGTCAAGGCGGCCACCGCGACGAGCGCGGCAACCAGGGTCGTCGTACTCCCGAGGTGCTCGGCTGCGCTCCGGAGCGCCAGCGGAGACGCCAGGTCGATGTTGCCGACTCGCAGGCACATGACCGCCAGGGCTGCCACCAATGCCAGATCACCCGCTGCGAACATCCGCAGCGTGCGCCGCGTCGCGGTCCGCACTCCCGGCAGATCGGGGCGGGCACCGACCACCATCACGAATCCCATCCCGGCGCTCACCCAGGCCACCACCAGCACCGCCACGGTGGCCGACGTGCACACGACTGCCATTGCCGCCACCACCACGTTCGCCGCGGCGAAGAACCTGGGGGCTGTCCGGTCGCCTTGCAGGTAGCGGAGCGAGAAGCTCTGCACCACAGCACCCACCACGCAAACCAGGGTCAGCAACGTGACGGTCAGTTGGTTCGCCCACAGCCCGACAAGCGGCCGACCGCCTCCGGTGACGAGCACCACAGTGAACGGCCCACGGAGCGCCACCCACAGCGCCGCAGCCAGGGCAAGCACCGCGCCAAACCATCCCAGAGCGGTCGCCGTTCGACATCGCCGATCGCGTCCGCGTCGGCCGATGGCTGAAACCGACGCACTGACCAGCGGCACGACAACCGCACCGGTAAACCAGAGCTTCCCGAGAAGGTTCAGCACGTTTCCTCCTCGGCGAGCGATGCGCACTTGGAGCAAGAGGGCGATTCACTAGACATGATCCGCATATCGTGAATACTAAACCGTGTCTTGCAGAGATCGCAACCGGCGGGGATGGCCGGTAAGCCATCTTCTGTTTCACGAAATCGGGTACCCTCTCTGACATGGTGGAACGCGGCGAAGTCCGGCGAGATGCGGAGCCGGCGAAGCCCGCGTGGACGTTCCTCACCAACTACGGCCACGTGCTCGTGTGCATCGCCGGTGATCCCGGCATTCGTGGGCGCGACATCGCCGCGCGGGTCGGGATTACTGAGCGCGCCGCCCAGGCGATCGTCGCCGACCTCGTGGCGGAGGACTACGTGAAGCGCACCAAGGTGGGGCGCCGCAATCACTACGAGATCAACCGGGATCGCCCGCTGCGCCACCCCGTCGAGCAACCGCACAGTGTCGGCGAGCTGCTCCAGCTCGTTGCGGATCTCGGGCCTCAGCGTCGCCGGCGAACGGCCGCCTCCTGAACTGGCTCAGTGATGCGCTGCTCGTGTCCCCGCGGGGTGCTCATTTAGGGAGGCGGCCATGGCGTGCATACCGCCGACTACGTGGAGCACCTTGCCGGTGATCGCTCGGGCGAGATCTGTCCGCAACAAGCAGACGGTATCGGCCGCTGCAGACCTGTCGGTAGGATCCCAGGCCAGAGGTGCCTGACGATCCCAGCGGTCCACGAGCACCTCGAAATCGGGAATCGCTGAGGCCACCCGAGGACCCAGCGGCCCGGCGGCGACCAGGTTCGCTCCCAGGGCTCCAAGGTCACTGCCAGTCAACCGTTGAGATGACGAAGCGCGGCCCTGCACGGCCCCATCGAGGCGTGCACGGGCCACGCCCGGGCGCTGTCGAAGTCCAGTCCGACCAAACGGGCACCCGAGGGGCGCCAGGCGCTCCAGGAGACGCTTGAATGCCGCGTAGTGCCACACGCTCGTACGCATCGCCAGATCCGCGTCGCCGGCGGGAGCGTCCATCACACTGGTGAGCGCGGCGCGAACACGATCGCGTGCAACGCGCCATCGAGCCTGCCCCAACGATGCCGCAGCTCATTTTCCAACATGGTCGTGTCCCTCTCACTTGTCGCGTCCAGCACCACCACTTCCTTCGCCTTGAGGAGGGCGGCCAGCTTCTGCACACCAAAGACGCCATTCGGTACGCAGCTACCCCACCTTGGCAGCGGCTCGAACCGCACACTCGGCTACGACGGCAGCGATGTTGTCCTTGGTTGCGACCCCACTGACAAACAACCACTTCCCCCGGACCTCTCGTTACCATCAGCGGCACGCCCACCCGCCGCGGTGCCGATCTGCACGAATTCCAGTACACGAAGCACACTTCGCTTGTGGGATATGCTCAGACCGTGTTCCGACGACCACGAGCAACTGATGCCACGGCGTCGGGAAGGAACGCGGTTCCCCTGGCTGCAACCCTCCGCCCTTCCCGCAGCTGGGAGGACCCAGAGCACCCCTACAGCGGGCGAGTGGGAGTGCTCGCCACCAAACACGACAAGCTTCCGCTCATCGCGCCCCCGCTTGCAAACGCAGTCGGATTGCGGGTCAACGCGGTTGCCGTCGACACCGATTCCCTCGGCACGTTCACCGGGGACATCCCCCGCCAGGCATCACCCCTCGACACGGCCATTGCCAAAGCGCGCCTCGGCATGAGCGCTGCCGGCCAGAGCCTCGGCCTCGCATCTGAAGGGAGCATCGGCCCGGACTCGGCCATGGCATTTGTCAACGCCGATCGGGAGATCGTTGTCCTCGTCGACGACGACAACGAGATCGTCGTATGGGAAAGCCACGCCAGTTCGGACATTATTGTTGCCTCGACGAGCGTGGGTGCCGACGAGGACATGGCGTCGTTCCTGTCCCGGGCCGACTTTCCCAACCACCAATTGATCGTCCGGCCGAACAGCGGAGCGCTCCATCCGATCCACAAGGGCATCTGCA
>JAJZKA010000121.1 GCA_021809805.1 Actinomycetes bacterium | reverse complement strand
GGGCAGCCTGGTGGACGTCGCCCTTCGAACGACCGACGGCGGGGCGCGCTGGCGCACGGTGGCGGTCCCGTCCTTCCCGCCCGCGCCGGCACCGGGCACGTCCGGCTCGGAGATCCTCGGAGGCGGGCTGACAAGCGTCTCGTGCTTCTCGGCACGGTCCTGCCTCGCCGGCGGCCCGGCCGGCGTGCTGTCCACGACCGACGGCGTGCACTGGCGGGTCGTCGAGCAGACGCCCGGACCGACCAGTGGCGGCGTCGTCTCGGGGGGCATCCTGTTCGGCGAGCTCCAGCTCCTCGCCTGCGCCGACCGGGACCGCTGCCTCGGTGCCTTCAGCACGCCGAGCGGGGAGGACCTGCGCCGCAGCATCGACGGCGGCCGGACGTGGCACACCGTCGCCAGCGGCCCGCTTGACCTCACGGCGATCTCCTGCCCGTCGCCCGGGGTCTGCTTCGCCGCCGGCTCGGGGCACCATGGGGCGCTCGTGCTCGAGAGCATGGACGGCGGCCGGACGTTCGAGGCCGCTCCGCTCCCCGCTCTCTCGAGCGCGCCTTTGCCGGCCATCGCCGCCCCGAGCTACACGGCCCTCGGCTGCGCCGGGGCGACCGCCTGCATGGCGCTCGGGGCCGGCGCTGTCGGCGAGGTGGCGGTCGCCACCTCCGGCCGACCCCGGGCACAAGAGCCGAGGTAGCGTCACGCCTGGTGGGGATCTACGCCAATGCCTTCATGCTCGAGCCGGGGCGCTGCTTTCGCTTCGTCGAGAACGACGACGCCCGCGGCCAGCCGGTGTCGTGCCCCAACCCGGTCACGGCCCGTGGTCGGTGGCGCGACGACGGCGGCAAGCTCCGCCTGGTCGAGGCCTGCGCGAGCACAGCGCCGAGCTCGAGCTCCCGCGGTCTGCCAGACAGGGACCAGCGGGCGGGATGATCGCGCGGGGACTCGCGCCACGGAGACCTGGTCGATGAGCGGCAAGGAGGTGGTGATCCTCGGGGCTGGCTTCTCCCGCGCCGCGAGCGGGCGCATGCCTCTCGTGACGGAGCTCGGCAAGGACGTCCTGAAGCTGCTGCGGGCAGACGGCGACCGAAGCGAACACCTGCCGGTACTGCTCAACCAGCTCGAGCCAACCCTCGCGGATGGTGCCGCTGCGTCGCCAGCTTTCGAGGTGTGGCTCGCGCGCCTCGCGGAGGACCAGCCCGATGTCCCGCAGCAGGAGAACCTCGAGCGACGAGCGCTGTTCTCCCGCGTGAGCGAGGTCCTGTGAGAGGTGGTGGCCGGGCGACAAGAGGACGCCCTCGTCTCTGGGCAGGGAACGGACCGTTGCAGGCGAGTGCGCAATAGCGATCGCACTCACGCTGCACCCCTTCTCGGGGTTCCCTTGCAGGTTCTGGCCTCACCGGGGCGGCCTTTTGAGACGGCAAAGCTCTTCCGCGTTCTCCTCGGCCACCAGAGGCTCTGGCGTCGGAGCCGAGTCCCCCACCGCTGGTGGTGGGACTGGCGGGCTTCGGGGCCGTGGCTCCAACTGAGCCACGACTGGCAGTATCTGGCCAGTCACGGAGGTTCTTTGCTGCGTTGATGCCCCGGTCGGCGAGCTCGCCCGTGCGTGCACAGACGAGCTGGTCGGCCGGCTTCTTCGGTTCCATCAGGTGGCACCCACCCCGTGATGGAGTTTGGAGGTGGCCAGCCAACGGTCGGCGACCGTCAGCGTGCTTCCTCTCCACGCCATCTTGTCGGTGAGCTGTGGCCTGATCTGGCCGAGGCCAGCATCGGACACCGAACGCCGGAATGCCCGGCGTCCCATGCTCCTTCTCATCGCAGCGAGGTCGAGTTCTTCGATGACCACCTCGCTTTAGGTGTCCGCCAGCATCGTGGTGAGCTGGCGGGTTGCCTGCTCGCGCCGGTGGGCGCGCCATGGTCGAGCGATGCGAGCTTGGCTTTCGCCGCATCCTGTCCTCTTGACCCGGGGATGCGCCTGATCTGTTGGCGTCCTCTCCGGCGCCGCTGTTGAGCGTCGCAGGGAGAGGGGCGGGGTTGGGGACTTGGGTGATGGTGCCGGAGTCTCGGCGACGCTGGCAAGCACCCGAAGTCCGGGCTCGACACCCGCCCGGCCGCCCTTGGTCGGGGCCGGGTAGGGGTGGGCTTCGACGATGCAGGAGAACGAGACGAACCACCGCCCCCACCGCTCGGACAAAGTGGTGTTCAAGATGCGGGCCCTGCCCGCACGCACCAGGCGCTCCAGGCGGCGGGTGCTCTCCTTTGAACGAAGGGCTCCCAGCACCGGCAAGGTGATGGTCCGCCGGTCGGGTTCCAGCCGCATGAGCGCGGTGGAGAACCGCACCCTGGCGTGGTCTTTGTGGCGTGACTTGAACTTGGGGAACCCGGCAACCTTCCCTTTTCCCTTGGCCGTCTTGGAGTCGGAGAAGTTCTTGAGGGCGGTGCACAGGTCGGCAATGCCGGTCGAGTATGCCTCCTTGGAGTTCTCCTTCCACCACGGGGCGATGGCGTGCTTCTCGGCGTTGAACCGCTTGGGCAGGGCTAGAGGTTCCACGGCACCGATACGTGGGAAGAGTCGACCTTCTTCGCGTCCATGTCCGCCTTCACCCGGGCCAGCGTCCAGTTGAAGGCGAAGCGGCGGGCGCCGAACTGCGAGCGGACCTTGGATGCGGCATCGGGGTCGTTGGGCCACGCGACCTCGAAGACGAAGCCTTTCGCCACGACGCAACGATGCGCGACCTCTGCCCAGGGAGACGCCGACGAGCGAGATGGGCCCGTCGTGTCGAGCGCCAGCTGACAGGACGCTCCGCAGGATGTGTGGCCGGGGCTCAGGCCCTTTCGAGATGGCGGGGATCCAAAGGGCCGTCTTCGGCGTACGCGATGAGACGATCAGACTGGTGCCGGGAGAGTTGAACCACGAGGGTCCCGTCGACCCCAGCAGACTCGGCAGAGGCACCAAGTGGGTCCGAGCGACCCGGTCGTTGCTTGCGCCGCCCACCCCTTGGCCGAGAGCGCTCGGCGCTGTGCGGTGCCATCCCCGCGATCTCGATCGCCTTGGGGCGCTTCAGGGCCGTCGAGCGCGGCGGGGCGTTGGCGGCGGTGAGCGAGTTGGCTGGCGCGCCGGTTGGGGTGTGGGATCTGTGCAACGGGCTCACGTCTCCAGATTGCCATGAGCGATGAGCTTGCGTACCTCACGCAAAATCTCTGCATCGCTGGCGCTCGGGAACTGATCGCTGAGCCACGCCCCGGCAAGTTCGCCGCGGACGCGTCGTAACGAGCCATCGGACTGGTACGCGAGCCGCCGGAGGAGCCCGTCGTGCGCCACGGCGGTGAACGGCTCGGGATCCCACCCGCCGCTTTGCATGACGATCCGCATTTCTTCGAGCGAAAGCGGTGAGCTCGCCCAAAGCGCCAGCGAGCGTGTCACCTCCTCGAGCTTGAATCCGCCTGACAGGTAACCGAGCCGCGAGCCGCTCTCGGTGAGTAGGCCAAGAATGTCGATCAGCCGTCCTCGCCAGTGGTGGGCGGCGGCGAGCTCGGTCGCGACACCAGCTCGGACCTCGCCGCTCTCGCCGACTTGGTCGGAGAGAGCGGCAACAACCTCATTGAAGGTGGGCTCTTCGTGCTCTTGGCGGGTGGAGGCGGTGGCGTCTTGTTGCATAGCGACGCGCTCCTTGAGGCGGCGCGCACGACCGTCGCGTGCGATCGATCAAGCCTTACGACCCGTGCGAGACGGTCCCTAGGGCCGAAGGTCACCACCACCGTGACATCGGGCAATGCGATTCTGGTGTCGGAGATGGCCAGCACCTGGCCTGCCCGGTGAGCACCCGGCGACGCTGAGATTAACCCGCGGCCGCTGGTCGAACCCGGGAGCGCGAGAAGGGCTACCACGCCGCCCGGCAACCGGCGCGCTCGCATAGGCCGGCGAGCACTTCGCCACCCGCGGTCAACGCGGGTCTCAATGCAGACCCTCTCCCCACGGCGACGGGCGGTGGACATCGGTGAGCGGTGGCCCAGTTAGGCTTGCCGAAATGATTGATGAGCCTTGCCGAGACGCGCCCTTGGCCGCGTCGCGCCGGTCTCGCGCTCGTGGAGCGTTGCAGGGCGGCGGGTGATGCGGCGCGTCGTCACCGATGGATGGAGGCTCGCACTGGCCGGTTCGTTCGGGCTCTGCGGCCTCCTGGCGACGTCGGCTCCGGCGATCGCCGGCGCACACGCGACGACGATCACGCTCTACAACGGCCAACATGTGCAGACGACCGCCGCGCTCGTGAGGGCCTTCACCCGGCGCACGGGCATCAAGGTGTCCGTGCGCAGCGAGGACGAGGGAGCGCTCGTCAATGAGATCGAAGCGGAAGGCTCGCGCTCTCCGGCCGATGTGGTGTTCACGGAGAACTCGCCTGCTCTCGAGTCGCTCCAGAACCACGGCCTTCTCGCACACCTGCCGGTGGCGGTCCGCTCGGCCAGCACTGGCCGCTTCGGCTCGGAGCGAGGCGATTGGGTGGGGGTGACGGCGCGCGTCAGTGTGATGGTCTACAACCCGGCCCTGATCCGCGCCGGCCAGCTACCGCGCTCGGTGCTCGCCCTCGGTACGGCGCGCTATCGCCACAAGCTCGCGCTCGCCCCGGGGGAGACCGACTTCCAACCGATCATCACCGCCGTCGCGGCGCGCGATGGCACGGCGAAGGCGCTCGCGTGGCTCGAGGGGATGAAGGCGAACGCCGCCGGGCATCTTTATCCCGACAACGAGACGGTAACGAACGACGTGAACCGCGGGCTCGTGGCGCTCGGGATCATCAATCAGTACTACTGGTACCGCCTGCGGGCCCAGATCGGCGCGCGCAACATGCACAGCAAGATCGCCACATTCGCTCCCTCTGACCCCGGTTACGTGCTCGACGTTTCCGGCGCCGGGGTGCTTGCTGCCTCTCGGCACCGTCGGGCCGCGGAGCGCTTCGTCGCATTCCTGCTGAGCCGGGCGGGCCAGCGGGTCATCGACCGCTCGGACAGCTTTGAGTACCCGCTCGCCAAGGGCGTTCCGGCTCCCGCCGGCGAGGCGCCGCTCGCGTCGCTGCGTCCCGACCCGATCTCCCTCGCAAAGCTGGGTGATGGCCGCCGCGCCGTGCAGCTGCTTGAGCAGGCAGGCCTGCTCTAACCGTGGCGCTCGGCACCAGGGCCCTCTCGCCGCGACGCACGGCGCGCCTCGGGCGGGCATCGGCGGCGCATGCGGTGTCGCCCCGCAAGATCCCCCCGCTGCTGCTCGCCTTGGCGCTCGCCGTCTGCGTCGTTCTCGCCGGCCCACTGGTCTTCTTGTCGATCGAGGCAGCCTCCGCGCGCGATGTCGGCGCGCTCGTGTTTCGGGCGTTCACCGCCGAGCTGTTGTGGAACACCGCCCGGCTGACCGTCGTGGCCGTTGCCGCCTGCGTGGTGCTCGGGACCGGGGCCGCGTTCCTCGTCGAGCGCACCGATCTCCCCTTGCGACGCTTCTTCGCCGTTGCCTTCGTCGTGCCGCTGGCGATCCCGGACTTCGTCGTCGCCTTCGGCTGGTCCTCCCTGAACGGGGCGATCTCGGGCTTTTGGGGCGCGCTGTTGGTGATGAGCGTCGCGGTCTACCCGCTCGTCTACCTGCCCGTCGCCGCCAGTTTGCGCAATGGAGATCCCACCGAAGAGGAGGTCGCGCGTAGCCTCGGCTACGGAGCTCTCCGCACATTCGCCCGCGTCACGCTCGCGCAGGCTCGCGTGGCCATCTTGGGCGGCGCGCTGCTGTGCGCGCTCGTGATCCTCGCCGAGTACGGCGCGTTCGAGATGCTCGGCTATCAGACCTTCACGACCGAGATCTTCACCGAGCTGCAGGTGGCCTTCGACCTTCAAGGTGCCGCGGCGCTGTCGCTCGTGCTCGTCGCGTTGAGCATCCTTCTTGTCGCCGGTGAACTCCTCAGCCGGGGCCGGCGCACCGCCGAGCGCACCCGAGCGCCGCGGCGTCCGCCGCAGCGGCTGGCGCTCGGCCGCCTCCGGCCGGTCGCCTTCCTCGGCGCGTCCGGGCTCGTCGCCGGAGCGATCGGGGTTCCCGTGGCGACGTGCGGCTACTGGATGGCCCAATCGGTCTCGGCACCACTGGCTGGCTCCTCGCTCGCCTCGGCAACGGCGCAGACCGCGTGGTACGGGCTGGCGGCGGGCGCGCTCGCCGTCGCGCTCGCGTTGCCGGTGGCGCTGTTGTCGGTACGCCACCCCGGCGTGCTCGCCGTCGTCCTCGAGCGGAGCACGTATCTCGTGCTTGCCGTTCCCGGTCTTGTGGTAGCACTCGCGCTCTCGACGGCGAGCCTGCGCTATGGCGGCGGCTTCGGTTACCAGAGCGCCCCGCTGATGATCTTCGCCTACGCGTTGTTGTTCTTTCCCCTGGCTCTCGTCGGGGTGCGGACCTCGCTCGCCCAAGCGCCACGCCGGCTCGAGGAGGTGGCCCGCTCGCTTGGAGTGCACCGGTTCTCGGTGTTTTGTCGGGTGACCCTCCCCCTTATCGCGCCCGGGCTTGCGGCGGGCTTCTGCCTCGTCTTTTTGTCCGTGGTGACCGAGCTCACGGCGACCTTGGTGCTCCGGCCGACCGGCGTGGAGACGCTGTCGACCCAGTTCTGGTCCTACCAACAGAACCTCTCCTACGCCCAGGCGGCGCCCTTCGCGCTCGTCATGGTGGGCCTCGCGGCGCTGCCGAGCGTGGCGCTCGGCCGCTACTTTGACCGCTTGGCTCGGCGCCACCTGACAAGCGGGCCCGCGTCGTGAGCGCCGAGGGGGCGCCCGGGCTCGCGCTGTTGGGGCTGCGCAAGCACTTCGGATCCCAGCTGGTGCTGGACGAGGTCGACCTGACGGTCGCCCCGGGAGCATTCGCCGCGCTGCTCGGTGCCTCGGGCAGCGGCAAGACCACCCTGCTCCGCCTGATCGCTGGCTTCGAGCGACCCGACGCGGGATCGGTGGTGATCGGCGGCCAGGTGGTCGAGGCGCCCGGGCGACGGGTTGCCCCCGAGGGTCGCCGGGTCGGCTACGTCCCCCAGGAGGCGGCACTCTTCCCGCATCTGAGCGTCGAGGCGAACGTCGCCTTCGGGCTCGCGCGGCGGCGCCGGAACGAGGCGGTGCGCCTGCTCGAGCTGGTCGGAATGGCCCCCTACGCCCACCGCTTGCCGCACCAGCTCTCCGGCGGCCAGCAACAACGCGTCGCACTGGCCCGCGCGCTCGCCATCAAACCGGCGCTCGTGCTGCTTGACGAGCCGTTTTCCTCGCTCGACCCGAACCTGCGCGCCGCGGTGCGCGACGAGGTCGGGCGGATCTTGCGCGAGGCGGGGTCCACGGTCTTGCTCGTCACCCACGACCAGGATGAGGCGCTGTCGCTCGCTGACGTCGTCGCCGTGCTGCGCCGGGGCGTCGTCGCGCAGTGCGCGGCGCCGAGAGCGCTGTACGGGGCGCCCGCGGATGTTGAGCTCGCGTGCTTCCTCGGCGAGGCCAACGTCCTCGAGGGCGTCGCGACGGCCGGCCTGGTGGCGACCGTGCTCGGTGTGGCGGCCTGCAGCAGTGGCACCGAGATCGCCGAGGGGGAAGCGCTCGAGGTATTGGTGCGCCCCGAGCAGCTCCGCCTGGTGGCCACGTCGGACCCCACGGCACCGCCCGGGAGTCTCGCCGCGGTGGTCGAGCGCCTCGACTACCACGGCCACGACGCTGTGATCCGCCTGCGCCTCGAGAGGGAGAGCAGAACACCGCTCGTCGCCCGCACCCTCGGCGATCCCGGGGTCGCTGCCGGCGAGCGCGTGCGAGTCTGGCTGGACGGTGCCGTGCGTGCATGGCCACGCCAAGTGGCGAATGCGACACGCCGCGCGGTCAACGTGCAAGACTGACCCGCCCATGTGCTTGCGACGATTCCTCGTCGGTGCCAGCCTCGTGGCCAGCGCCGGCCTTCTTGCCGCCTGTGGGAACACCAAGCCCGCCAGTGCCCCGGCGACCACCTCGCCGGCTCGCGCGCCGTCAAGCACGGCTGCGACCAGCACCACGGCGCCGGCGGCCAGCCCGACGAGCACGACGAAGCGCCCGTCGAGCACGACGAGCACGACGTCCCCCGCCTCGGCGAGCTCGCTCCCGACGAACGGGGGCACGGAGGGCTGCACGAGCAGTGAGCTCGCCGTCCAGCTCGGGAGCGGCCAGGGCGCCGCGGGGACCTTCATCTTCCCGCTCGAGTTCACGAACACGTCCGAGAACGCGTGCGTGCTGTATGGCTACCCGGGGGTCTCGGGCGTGGCAGGCAGCGCCGCGATCGAGGTCGGTGCGCCCGCGGCTCGCGTGACCACGAGCAGCCCTGCGGTCGTCACCTTGTCGCCCGGCGCGGTCGCGACCGCCACGCTGGATGTCATCGACGCGCTCAATTTCCCGAAATCCACCTGCCGACCGACCGCCGTGCGCGCCCTTCGGGTCTATGCCCCGGGGGACAGCACCGCCCAAGTGGTGAGCGCTTCGCACGTGCTTGGCTGCGCGAGCTCGGCGGTGACCTGGCTGCGCGTCGGCCCGGTCAAGGCTCCCGGCACCGCCCGGGCCGGCTGAGTCGCCCTTCAAGCGCGCCCGATCCGGCGCCGATGATCGCGCGGTGCCGGGCAGGGCCTCGGACACCGCCCGATGATTGCCCGCGCGCGCCGTGTTGCTCCCTCGGCTCATGGCTGGAAGCCGCGCGGACCCACGAAGGCCTCGACGGCGTCTTGGCCGCCGACGACAACAAGGCCCTCACCGGCGCTCGGCGCGGCGAAATGCTCGGTCGAAATAGTGGGCATCGTGACGACCCGCTTTCCGGTGTTCGGGGCGAGCCCGCTCAAGGTGCCGTCGCTCACCTCGAACACGAGGCCCCCGGCGACCGTCGGCGAACCGCTCGTCCCGCTCGGGCCACGCCATGCGACGCGCAACGAGCGGGTGCCGACGCGCACGGCGGTCAGCGATCCGCCAGGGCAGGCGACGTAGGCGAGTGGGGGACGCCAGGCGTCCCCGCCTTGGGAGAAGCACACCGGCGCGCGCGCCAGCTCGCCGCCGATGCCGCCGAGGCGGACCGTATCGAGCAGGTAGCCGGTGGCCTCCTTGCCGACGATCAGGGCACGGTCGGCGCCGACCAGCATCGGTGCCGCCGAGCCGAGGTCGCGGTCGCTCTCATTGTCAGCGAGCCAGTTGCGCGGAGCGAAGAGCCCGAGGCGCGCCAGCCTCGGCGAGAGCTCGACGACGCTGTCGCCCTCGTCGAAGTGCGACGCCGAGGTCGATGCCCCGTTGCCGGTGGCGGCATAGAGGTTGCCGGCCGGGCTCACCGAGATCCCCGAGGGTGCCCAGATCGCGCCTTGTCTCGAGGTGGGGACGACGTAGCTGAGGACGCGGCCCCCACCGGACTCAGAAACGGCCAAGACAGTGCCGCGGTACTGCGCGCAGTCGCCGTAGTTGCCGCCGAAACCGACGATCACGCGGCCGCCCGCGAGCGCGAGTGCGGCCCGCTGGAGCTGTGCCGGGCGATTCCACCAGGCCGGGTCGAGCTCGCGGCGCCAACGGATCTCGCCCGTTGCCGTGGAGAGGGCGAGGAGCTCGTGGCGGTACTGGCCACCCACATCCAGCGCGGCCGAGACGAAAAGCTCGTGGCGCGCCGGGTCGATCACCATCGTCGAGGTGACCCCGAGGCTCGGGGTGATGTCGCCACACGGCAGCGTCGAGGCGGGCACCGGCGCGCCGAGATGGCGCTGCCAGCGCAAGCGGCCGGTTCGGGCGGAGAGCGCGTCGACCGTGTCGTTCTCGGTCGCGACGTAGACGAGGCGGTCGAAGATGAGCGGCTCGCCGTAGATGGCCCCGTCGAGGCGCGCCGAGCGCCAGGCGACCCGCAGCGGGTGCAGTGCCGGTCCCACCGGTTGGATCGAGTCGCGGCTCATTGCGCCGCCATAGGTCGTCCAGCTGCCGCCACTCGACACCGCCCCGGCCGCTCGGCTCGCAGTGGCGTTCGGGCTAGCGAGTCCGGTGAGGACGCCGGCCGCGACGAGCATCGCGCCCGCGCGCTTGGGGCTGCTCGGAGGAATCGGGCGCGCGGTCAAGCTCACCGGTGGAGTCTGCCCCCGCACCGCGCGACTCCTCGCGATGGGGCGCAGCGGGCCCTAGTTCGCCGGCGGGCTCGGTTCGGGGCGCGGTGGGCAGAACAGCTCCCGCTTGTAATAGGCGAGTTCGGCGACGCTCTCGCGGATGTCCTCGAGGGCGCGGTGGCAGCCCTGTTTCTTTGGTGCCTTGCCGTAGATCGCCGGATACCAGCGGCGGCACAGCTCTTTCACGGTGGAGACGTCCACGCTGCGGTAGTGCAGGTATTCGTCGATCTCGGCCAGCTGGTGGCGCAAGAAGCGGCGGTCGACCCCGATCGAGTTGCCGCAAAGCGGCACCCGCTGGCCGTTCAGGTGTGCCCGGAGGAACTCAAGGGTCACCTTCCCGGCCTCTTCGAGACTGAGGGTGGAGCGATGGATCTCCTCGAGCAGCCCGGAATCGGTGTGCATCTTGCGGACCACGTCGTCCATCTCCCCGAGCTGGGCGTCGGTCGCCGAAACGACGAGGTCCGGACCTTCCGCGACGATCTCGAGGTCGTCGTCGGTGATCAGCGTTGCGATCTCGACGATCACGTGGCGGCTCGGGTCGAGGCCAGTCATCTCGAGGTCCATCCAGGCGAGCATCAGCCCGATCGTAACGGTCCCGCAACCGGGTTGGCGAGCAAACGAGCAGGTAGCGTGCGGGCCGTGACCGACGTTGCCATCCGCCTGCTCGCCGAGGCCGCCTCGATTCCGAGCTACGCCCGGCCGGGCGATGCCGGGGCGGATCTGTGCGCGAGTGAAGACGTCCTGCTCAGCGCCGGTGGGGGCCGGGCGATCGTGCCGACGGGGGTGGCGGTGGCGCTTCCGGAGGGCTACGCGGGGCTCGTATTGCCCCGCTCCGGGCTCGCCGCGAAGCACGGTGTGACCTGCTTGAACACGCCCGGGCTCATCGACTCTGGCTATCGCGGGGAGCTGAAGGTGCTGCTGATCAACACCGATCCGGTCACCGATTACGAGGTCCACCGGGGTGACCGGATCGCCCAGCTCGTGTTGTCGCCGGTGGCGACGGCAACGTTCATCGCGACCGACCAGCTTCCCGACAGCCATCGGGGCGCGGGGGGCTTCGGGCACACCGGCCGCTGAGAGCTCGCGGCGTTGCTTGCTGTGCGCCGGTCCAGCCTTGGTAGACTCGGCTCGCACGCGGACGTGGCTCAGTTGGTAGAGCATCACCTTGCCAAGGTGAGGGTCGCGGGTTCGAGT
>JAJZKA010000120.1 GCA_021809805.1 Actinomycetes bacterium | reverse complement strand
CTGAGCACCCTACAAACACCGCGCCACAAAAGCGCTCAATCGCCTCCAGTTTCACCACCTGGCCTCCATTTCCAAGGCCTGGCGCGCCAAGCCTCGCTGCGGGCTGGAAACCCGGATGGCGAACGCGCTCTCAGGTGCCCTTCAGCTCGCGTTGGCGGCGCGTGCAGAGCGACGCGTCACCATGGAGCTCGTTCGAAAAGGCGCGCTATTGGGGCGCGCTATTGGGGCACGAGTGCGGAAAGGTGGGACGGCGATGACGATGCTCTTGGTCACTCTCCCGTTGATGATGCTTGGCCTGGCGGTCGCGGTCATTCCGCTCGTGCTCGCCATCTCCAAGGAGCTCGGTCGCGACGCGAAGGCACCGAGCACGCTGGTCGCCTACGGCCGCGAACGCGCGGAGCCTCTCCTGGCAGACGAGCAGCTCGCCGCGTAGAAGATCTGCCCACTGCGGGCCGGCGCGGCTCCCCGTCGCTTGGTCCGCGGTGGGCGGAGGCAACCCAGGGCCCTCTGCCCCTTGCCATCGCAGCGCCGGCCGGATCCCCCCCTCCGCCGGCGCTGCGCCGCGCCCGGCGCGCGGAATAGGCGCAAGCGGCCCCGGGTTGAATGTGGGCATGGCTTCTCCAAGCGCTGGTGTCGTCGCGCCCGACCCCGCGGGCAAGTGCGCCCCGCCAGTCGGGATCTCGAACCGGCTGGTGCTGGTGATGGCCGTGGCAACCGGCGCGATCGTCGCCAACCTCTACTACGCGCAGCCCCTGTTGCACGAGATCGCCCGGTCGTTCCACGTCGGCTCCGCGGCGACCTCGCTCATCGTCACCTGCACCCAGATCGGCTATGCCGCCGGGCTACTCCTCGTCGTGCCGCTCGGCGACCTGTATCAGCGACGGTTCCTCACCGTCGCGATCTACGGCGTCGCAGCGCTGTTCTTGGTCATCTGTGCCATTGCGCCCTCCCTGTGGCTGTTCGAAGTGGCATCGATCGCCACGGGCTGCGCCTCGGTCGCTGGGCAGGTGATGGTGCCCTTCGCGGCTGACCTCGCCACCAAGGAACGCCGCGGCCGGGTGGTGGCGCGCATCATGACCGGGCTCCTGCTTGGGATCTTGCTGGCGCGAACCGTGTCCGGAATCGTCGCTCAGCTGGCCGGCTGGCGGACGATCTACTGGTTCTCGGCAGTCCTGATGGTCCTGTTCATGCTCATCCTCGCCCGGGCCCTTCCCCATGAGCCGCCGCGACCTCGCGTCGCGTACGTCGGGCTCGTGGCGTCCTCGCTCGGTTTGCTCGCTGCGGAGCCATTGCTGCGGCGCCGGGCCTGGCAGGGGGCGTTCGCCTTCGCGGCCTTCAGCGTGGCGTGGACCTCGCTCGCCTTCTTGGTCTCAGGACCGCCCTATGACTACTCCAACGCCATCATCGGGCTGTTTGGCCTCGCCGGTGCGGCCGGCGTCGCGGCAGCCAACATGGCGGGCAGGCTGGCCGACGGTGGTCGGGTCGCGGTCAGCACCTCGGTCGCCGCCGTCCTGCTCACGGCCTCCTTCGTGCTCCTCGCCATCGGGTCGAGCTCGCTCGTTGCCTTGCTCGTCGGCATCGTGGTGCTCGACATCGGCACCCAGGGGATGCAGATCACGAACCAGGCCGTGATCTACAGCCTGCGCCCCGATGCGCGCAGCCGCCTCAACAGCGCCTACATGGTCTGTTACTTCCTCGGCGGCGCGCTCGGCTCGCTCCTTTCCGGCATGGTCTTCGCCCAGGCGGGCTGGGGCGGGATCTGCGTGCTCGGTGCCGCCTTCGGGATCTGTTGCCTCGCTGGCGCCCTGTTCGATCACCTGCGCCCGGTTCGCCGGCCACTCAGCTCCGTCGTCGCGCAGCGAGCCTGAGGCCGCCCCGCGGTCGGGTTCGCGCTGGCCGACTCAACCGGTGCGGAGCGCGGCCTGAAGGTCCTCCTCGGGCGCCACGGTCGCCTCGAGCTCAGGGGTGAGCGCCCCGGCGTGGAGAAGCAGGAGCCGCTTGGTGGGCCGGGTCAGCGCCACGTAGAGATCGCTCGCGCCCCGCGGGCCGTGGCGAGCGATCTCGCCGGGCTCGACGAGCAAGACGGCGTCGAATTCGAGGCCCTTCGCCTCGGCGACGCTGAGCAACGCGACGGACGCGCCGAGCGGGTTCCCGGCGTCGAATCGGGTGCCCAGTCGTTCAGCGAGCGCCACGCGGAGGGCATCCACGCGCCGTGGTGGCGCGAGCACCGCGAGGCGGCCGCCGTCCAGCTCATCGACCAGCGTGGCCGCGGCTGACGAGGTGACTGCTTCGAGCGCTGCGGCGGTAGTGGCCAGCCGGGTGGGGGGTTGTCCTGAGGAGCGGATGGCGCGCGTGGGGGGGAACCCGGGGGCGGCCACGGCGAGCACTGCGTTTGCCACGTCCATGATCTCACGCGGCGTGCGATAGTTCGTCGACAGCTCGACGAGCCGCCACTGGCCGCGGGCGAAGGGCTCAAGGACGCTCGACCACACCGTGGGTGCCCATGACGCGCCACACTGGGCGAGGTCACCGAGCAGGGTCATGGAGCGGCTGGGCACACGGCGGAACACCGAGCGCCAGGCCATCGGCGAGAGCTCTTGGGCCTCGTCGACGATGACGTGCCCGAAACGCCAGGTGCGATCGCGCGCCGCCTGCTCGGCGAGATTGGTGCCATCGGTCTCGGCGAACCGCTCGGCGAACTGCTCGGGGTCGATGTCGATGCCGAGCTGCAGGCCACCCAGGACCGAGCGGGCGTAATCGACCTCCTGGCGCCGCCGGGCCGCTGCGTGGCGCCGCGCCCGTCGCTCGGCCGCGCCCGTCCACGAGCCGAGCTGCTCCGCGGCCTCGTCGAGCAAAGCGACGTCCTCGATGCTCCACGGCACCTCGTTCGGGTCGCGGTAGCGGTCCCGCACGAGCAGGCTGGCGCTGAAGCCGCCGAGTCCTCGCGCCGCGGAGCGCAGGAGTGCCGGTGAGCCGAAGAGGTCGTTCAACAACTGTTGCGGCGAGAGCACCGGCCACAGCCGTTCCATGGCCTCGCGAAAGCCCCGGGCCTGGCGCAGCGCGCGGCGCAGGCTCGCGGCTTCCTCGGATCGCAACGCAGGAAGCCCGCCTTCTTGCCGCTCGCGGCGCACCACGCCGAGCGCGGCCTCGATGACCGAGTTCTCGACGATGCGGCGAACGTCGTTGTGGGGCCGGCCCGTCCGCCGACCGCGCTCGCGCGCTTGTGCCAGGGCGGCGCGCGAAACGGCGAGCCGGTGCCGCTCGAAGATGAGCTCGGCATCGTGGCGCGGCGTCCGTTGCCGATCGCGGATCGCGTTGGCGATCAGCTTGGCCATCACCGGCCGGCTCTTTAGGTCAGCGACCGCCTCGATGTCGTGGTACGTCGCGCGCACCTCGGGATAGAGCGAGCGCACCGTCGCCATCAGCGCCCCGGTTTCCCCGAGAGCCGGGAGCACCTGCTCGATGTAGCGGAGAAAGACGGGATTCGGACCGATGATGAGCACGCCACTTTGTGCCAGCCGGCTGCGGTGCGTATAGAGCAGATAGGCGGCGCGGTGCAGTCCGACGGCGGTCTTGCCGGTGCCCGGGCCGCCTTGGACGACGAGCGCGCCCGACAGCCCCGAGCGAATGACGGCATCTTGCTCGCGCTGGATCGTGGCAACGATGTCGCGCATGTGACCGGTCCGCGTTCGCGACAGTTCGGCAAGCAGCGCGGCGTCACCGTGCAGTTCGCCCGGGGCCCCGCCCCCGAGCGCGGCGACGTCCAAGAGCTCGTCCTCGATCGCGAGCAGCCGCCGCTCACGCGTGATGAAGTGGCGCCGACGGACGACGCCCTCGGGCGAGCCGGACGTGGCGCGGTAGAACAGCGCCGCCTTGGGCGCCCGCCAGTCCATGAGCAGGGGATCGTTGCCCTCACCGGCGAGACCGACCCGCCCGACGTAGAGGACCGAGCCATCGTCGAGATCGAGCCGGCCAAAGCACAGCGGCAGGTCGCCGATGCCGAGCGCGTCGAGCCGCCGCTCAAGATGGCGCGCCAGCGCATCCCGTTCGGTGCGTGACTGCGGCGTCCCGCCACGCGGTGCGAGGCGCACCTCAGCAAGGCGCTGACGCTGCAGGTCTCGCAGCGCGTCGAGGCGCTCGTAGAGCATCTCGAGATAGGCCGCCTCGCGGGCGAACTCGCTTTGGGGCGGTCCGCCAGCCGGGCTGGCGGCACCATCCCTCTCGGGCTCACGCGAAGGACCGATGGTCCCAGGGCCAACAGGATCTGACATGGGAACGATCGAGGATAATGCGGCTTCGGCGGCCCCGGAGCCCTCACGCGCGTCCGCGCCACCTTGCCATGCGCGTCCGCTCCGACCTTGTCGAGGATGAGGTGGGCGACCATGGCAGGATCGAACGTGCCCGTCAGAGCGCGTCAACTCCAGATCGGCAAGCTCTTGAGTGGACACGGTCCCGTGCGGTCAGAGGCCACGCACGCAGAGCCGGGGAACCAAGGCGGTGACGGGGTGCTGCGGCGCGGGCGGCGCCGGGGTTGGTTGCCCCTCGCGCGGCTCGCCGCGAGCGCTTGGACGTCGAACCAGGGCGAGCTCAAGGCCCGGTGATGAGCTCGACGAGGCGTTCGGTGTCGCTCAGGTCCTCGAGCACCGCGAGTGCCCCGAGCCCTTCGAGCTCGCGCACGACGTACCGGCCGGTCGCGACGAGGATGCATCGAGCACCCCCGGCCTGGGCGCAGGCGAGGTCATTCGGCGTGTCGCCGATCACGATCACCGAGTCGGCGTCGAGGTGCAGGCCGCGTCGCTCAGCCTGGCGTCGCAGTGCGATCGGTACGAGGGCCCGGCGGTCCGCGTGGTCGCTTCCATAGGCACCGGCCTCGAGGTCGAGGTAGCGCTCGAGGCCGAAGGCCGAGAGCTTGACGACGGCGTTCGGGGCGATGTTGCCAGTGAGGACCGACTGGATGACGTCTGGCTCCTCACCGAGGCGGACGAGTGCCTTCTCAGCACCCGCACACGCCTTCCCCTCGAGCGCGATCTGATGCGCCACGGAGGCGAGCTCGAGTTCGAGTCGCTGCAGGATTGCCGGGAGATGCGAGGGGTCGTCGAGCTGCATGAGCTCGAGGTACTCATGGACGATCTGGGGGTCGGTCTTGCCGCTCATGCGGATGCGCACTTCGGGAAGGCGGCCGAGCACGGCCTCGAGCGCGCGGTCGAAGACCGCCGCGCCGAGCTCACCGGCGCGAACCAGGGTGCCGTCGATGTCCCAGAGCACAAGGCGGGTCATGCCTGGACCGTACTGGAGCTCGGGCGCCTTGGCGGTGTTCCCGATCGGGCGCGGCGCACGATGGCTCGAGATCGAGCCAGTGACGGGTGCAGGTCATGACGTCGTAGTCCGGGTGCGCCCACACGAAGCGCTCGATCGTGTCGAGCACGGCGCTGACGTGGGCCGGTTGGGCCGCGACGGTGGCGAAGGCCAGTTCGGCGGGCGGTCAGTGGTCGTGCTCGCCGACCTCTGTGGTGGCGGCGGGCCGTGTCGAGCAGGTGCCGCAGCATGGCGCGCTTGCCTTGAGCGACCTGGCCTCGCGGCGATGGAGCCGGACCAAGGGCGCGCCACCTCTACGCCCTGGGCAAGGCAGTCAACGCCGAGAAGGCAAGGATCGCCCCGTGGTGGGGAGAGAACTCGAATGAGGCGTACTCGACTGGAATCGCCGATCTGGGCATCGCCCTCAAGCACTGGGTTGACTCGAGGTCGGGCAGGCGAACGGGCCAGAAGGTCGGCGTTCCCAGGTTCAAGTGTGCTCACGCTCGTCCAGGCCTTCGCCACGACGACGGAGGGGCGGTCACCGCAGGTTCCCGCCGCGCTCGGGAGCGTGTTGAGCAGTGAGGGGATCGAAGAAGCCCTGGTCGACCGCGCCGTCTGTGACAGCCTTCCGGCGACCTTGGAGACCCGCGTCCTTGCCCGCGAGGGAACGTTGCGGATCGAGCAGCGAACGATCTGGAGCGGCGCGGTAGGGACTTCGTCCATTCGCTCGAGCGCGGTCTGGCCGTGATCCACGCGTTCGGCCCTGGACGCGAGTGCCTCACTCTCACCGAGGTCGCTCAGCTCACTGGGCTGACGCGCACTGGGGCGCGGCAGCTCTTGCTCACCTTGGTCGAGCTCGTGGTGCTGACCGAGCGCAGAAGGAGGGACCCGGGCGAGCTCCGGGCGATCCTTGCCAAGGTGCGCGCCGAAGGCTTCGCGCTCGTCGGGCAAGAGCTCGCGGACGGCCTCACATTGCTCGCCCTCTCAATCCGGGGGCCACCGGCTCGGTCGTCGCGGCGATGAGCGTCTCGGCGAATGCACTCGCGTCGACGTCGAGCGATTGGTACGCGAGTTCTTGGCGCGGCTCCAGCAAAGCGCGCGCCACATCGAAGAGGCCCGCGCGGGCAATACGGCATGGGGCGAGAGGCGTTCAGCTCGCCGCAGCCGCCTCGTCGACGAGCGCTTGCGCCTTGTCTTTGAGGCCGGGCCGCTTCCAGATGTCGCGGCACTCCTCGCAGACCGACTCGGGCACGATGCCGAGACGCATGAGCAGTGGGAAGGCCCGGCAGGCGAGGCAGACTCCAAAGCCCGCCTCCAAGCTGGCGGCGACGAGGAGCAAGGTGAGGATGCGATAGGCGGCCCGCCGCTTGTCCAGCCCGAAGACGAGCAGCGTGGCGGTACCCGAGAGCAATAAGCCGATTCCCTGGGCGAGGCGCTTTGGCGCGCCAGGCGAGAAGCGGTGGTCAATCGCAAGGCGCGGCGTCACCACCTTCGTCGCCAGCTGGCCGAGCGGGCTGAAACGGGGTCCCGCCGCGACGCGCGCCGCGAAACCGTAGGTGAGGGGCACGAGCAGGCGCGGCTCGTCGAGGGCGATCGTCGCTGCGGTCATTGCCACCACACCGCCGGCGACGACGCGTGCTGACGTCTCGTTCACGGGGTTCGGGAACGACAAGAGCGCGGGCAGCTTCACCACAACCTCCGGGCAATGGGCCGGGCACCCGACGGCGCCACGTCCAAGGTTACCGGCCTGGGCGGTCCACTTCGAGTTCGACGCGATACGCCGAGGCGTTGGTGAGCGGTTCGAAGACCATGTCTTCGCAGCTGATGCCGTCGCGCAGGGAAAGGACACAGCGCAACACGACGGCATGGGTGACAACGATCGCTCCCGGCGCGAGCTCGGCCAGGGCGAGCTCAGCACGGTGGTAGACGTCGCGGAGGCTCTCGCCGCCCTCGGGCGCCCGGTCGGCATCGACCACCTGACCGTCCGCGACGCCGAAGGTGCCCGGAGCAAAGCTTGAGAACGGGACGCCCTCGGCGCTGCCGAAGCCTCGCTCATCCCAGGCGGCATCGACGACGGGCTCCAGCAATAGGCGCGTCCCGATGGCCGCCGCGGTCTCTCGGGCGCGGCGCAACGAGCTCGTGACGAGCCTCTGCGCGCCGCAGCCGGCGAGGTCTTCGGCGAGCGCGCGCGCCTGGACGTCGCCGGCGCTGCTCAACCCCGGCGCGTCGAGGTGCTGGCCCTGGATGACGCCGAGGCGGTTCCACTCGCTCTCGGCGTGGCGAACAAACAGCGCGTGCAGCATCGAGGTCCTTGTCATCGGTGGTCTGTGAGCCCTGGCGAGCTTGGCGCGCTCGCGCGGTGCGCGCAACGCCGGCGAACGTCGTTGACCAGCGGGGCCATGGCCCCTAGCATGCGGACAGGTCTAAACAGGTCCGCTACGGCGACCGGAGAGCAGCGGGAGGATCAGTGGGCAACTCGCAAGCAGGTGCAGCCACGCTGCTCGACGCGCCGGCGTCCTCGGGTGGGGGCGGTGGCCTGCGAATCGAGGCGAACGGGATCAACGTCATCGAGGGCGGCGAGCGCAAGGGACGCCCGCTCGATTTGTTCTGGCCGTGGTTCGCTGCCAACGTCTCGATCCTTGGCCTCAGCTATGGCTCGTTCGCTCTCGGCTTTGGCATCTCATTCTGGCAGGGCATGATCGTCGGCCTCATCGGCATCGTGGTCTCCTTCATCCTCGTCGGCTTCATCGCGCTCGCCGGCAAGCGAGGTTCGGCGCCGACGATGGTGCTGAGCCGGGCCGCCTTTGGGATCCGCGGCAACCGGCTGCCGACGCTTGTCTCGTGGCTCCTCACTGTCGGCTGGGAGACGGTGCTCGCGATCCTCGCGACGCAGGCAACCTCGACGGTATTTGCCCGCCTGGCGCACGCCGGGGGCACCCCGACCGAGGCGATCGCGCTCGTGGTCGTGGTTGCGCTCGTCGTCGGCGGAGGCGTCCTCGGCTTCACGACGATCATGCGCATGCAGACGGTCATCACGGCGGTCACGGCGGTGCTGACGATCATGTACATCGCGCTGGTGGCGGACAAGATCCACTGGCACACCGTCTCGGCGATTCCGGCGGGCTCGACCGAGCACGCGCTTGGAGCCTTCGTCTTCTTCATGACCGGCTTCGGTCTCGGCTGGGTGAACTGCGGGGCCGATTACTCCCGCTACCTGCCCCGCAGTGCCTCGAGCCGCGGCGTTGTCGGCTGGACGACTTTCGGCTCCTCGGTGGCACCCATCATCTTGCTGGTCTTCGGCCTGCTGCTCGCCGGATCGTCCAGTCACCTCAGCTCGGCGATCGCCATCGATCCGATCGGCGCGCTCACCACCGAGCTGCCGACGTGGTTCCTCATCCCCTTCGTGATCGTCGCCGTGCTCGGTCTGGTGGGCGGCGCGGTGCTCGACATCTACTCCTCCGGCCTCGCGCTCTTGAGCGCCGGCCTGCGCATCCCGCGCTTTGTTGCCGCCTTCATCGACGGCACCGTGATGATCGGCGGCACGATCTATGTGGTCTTTTTCGCCACGAACTTCATCGGCCAGTTCGAAGGGTTCCTCATCACCCTCGGCGTGCCGATCTCGGCCTGGTGCGGGGTCGTGCTCGCCGACATCGTGCTTCGTCGGCGCGACTACGACGAGGCTGACCTCTACAACAAGGCGGGCCGCTACGGCGACGTCCGCTGGACGCCGATCGCCATCGTGGTCGTGGCCACGGCGCTCGGCTGGGGGCTCGTCACCAACGCCTCGGCGAGCTGGCTTACCTGGCAGGGCTACCTGCTCGCTCCGTTCGGACTGGGCGGCAAGACCGGCGCATGGGCGTATGCCAACCTCGGGGTGCTGCTCGCCCTCGCGCTCGGCTTTTTCGCTGCGCTCGTCCTCGAGCGCGGCCACATCCAGCACCAGGAGGCGGCGCCCGCCAGCAAGCCGCTGGTGGTGCCGCTCAGCAGTTGAGCGTCGCCGCGGCGCGAAAGGCGCTGCTCGTCGTCATCGACCTCCAGGAGATCTTCGCCGACCCGCAAAGCGGGTGGTACAGCCCGGGGTTCTCCTCGATCCTTGAGCCTGTCGACGCGCTGGTGGCCGCCTATGAGCCGAACGTCATCTTCACCCGCTTCGTGGCCCCTCCGGTCCCACTCGGTGCATGGCGCGCCTATTACGAGCGCTACCCCTTCGCGCTCATCGCGCCCGGGGACCCCGGCTACGCGCTCGTCGAGCGCTATGCCGCCCATCGCGGAGACAGTCTCGAGACGACCACGTTCTCCAAATGGGTCCCCGGGCTCATCGAGCGGTGCGCGCCGGAGACGACGCTCGTGCTCGCCGGGGTGACCACGGACTGCTGCGTGCTCGCGACGGCCCTGCAGGCGGCCGATGCCGGCCTGGCGGTGCGAGTCGTGCGCGAGGCGTGCGCGGGGGCGAATGATGAGAGCCATGCCCAGGCGCTCGCGCTGATGGAATTGTTCTCCCCGCTCGTCGAAGTGGTCGACCTCGACGCCGCGCTCGAGCTCGCCGCCGGGTCGGAGTTGGCGCGATGACGACGCTCGACAGCTCGTCTTCGGTTCGCCTGAAGCACGAGACCGTGGCGGCGGTGCTCGCAAGGGAGATCCGCTCTGGCGCGTTGCGCCGCGGCACGCGTCTTCCCGGCGAGATCGCGCTCGCCAAACGCTTCAAGGTGAGCCGGACCACGGTGCGCGCCGCCCTCGCGCGCCTTGGTGAGGAGGGGCTGATCGCCACACGCAACGGCAAGGGCTCTTTCGTCTGCTTCGAGGGCCAGCCCCTCGAGGCACGCCTCGGTTGGGCGTGGGCACTCGCCGCAAAGGGGGTGGCCACCGAAGTGCGGATCGACCGCCTGGCGCGCGTGCACAATGCCCGGCTCGCCCGCACCCTCGGGCTCGCCAGCGGGGAGTTCGTCGTCGTGGAGCGCAGCTGGGTGCTGCCGAGCGGGGTCGTGGCGTGCCACGAGGCGAGTCACATCCCCGCCGCTGGCCGCCTGCGCTCGATCCCCGAGCAGGGCCTGTCGGGCGGGTCGCTGGCGGTGACGCTGCGCGAGGCCGGGCTGATCTTCTCTCATGGCCGCCAGCGCATCCGGGGCCGGGCGATCGACGCCCGGGAAGCGGCGCTCGTGGGCGCCCCGCAGGGCACCTGGATGCTCGAGCTCATCCGCACGAGCTATGACGCCTCGGGGGCTTTCGTCGAGCACGTCGTCGGGCTCCTCGATCCCGCCCATTTCGAGGTCGGCATCCGCTTCGGCGACGAGAGCTGAATCCCATGACGACGCTGCCCCATGGGGGAAGCTCGGCGAGCTCGCGCCATGCATAGGTTTTCGACCCTTGGGGCATAAACGCGACACATAGAGCTGGAACGCCAGCTCGATGGAAAACCAGCTGTTGCAGGGCCTCGGGCCGGGGGCACGGCGGCTGGCGTAAACGGGTGGCCAGCTCTTGCTCACGGAGCTGCCACCCGTTTTCCGCGCGAGGGCCGCGGGCCTGCTCAGGTCTCGATGAGCACGGTCACGGGCCCGTCGTTGGTGAGCGAGACGGCCATCGATGCGCCAAAGCGCCCGGTGCGCACCGTGGCGCCGAGCGACGCGAGGCTCGCCACGAGGTGCTCGATGAGCGGCTCGGCGACTGGGCCGGGCGCCGCGGCGTCAAAGGACGGCCGTCGTCCCTTGGTGGTGTCGCCATAGAGCGTGAACTGGCTGATCACGAGGAGCGGCAGGCCGAGCTCGGCGGCCGAGCGGTTGAGGCGAGCGACCTCGTCGGCAAAGATGCGGAGGTTCCACAGGCGTCCCGCCATCTTGGCCGCCGCCCCATCGTCGTCGCCGTGCCGAACGCCCACGAGCACGCAGAGCCCGGCACCGATCGCTGCGACGACGTCACCATCCACGACGACTTCCGCATTGGTCACCCGCTGGACGACGGCACGCACCTTGAGAGGATACGGGCGGCTCATGTTGCAAGGCCGGGACGCGATGCCAAGGAGCCGGGGCGGGCTCTGGGGTCGGTCGGAAGGCCA
>JAJZKA010000005.1 GCA_021809805.1 Actinomycetes bacterium | reverse complement strand
AGGATCCGATCGCCTCATCCGCCTCGTCGAGCACGCGCTCGGCGATGAATAAGCCGCTGTGGGCGCCGGCGAAGACCAGACCGTGAGGACGGCGAGCCTTGACCGCTTTCGCCGGGCCGGTGACGTCGGACACGTTCGCGGGGCACTTGATGCCGAAGCCCACCGCGTCGGGGCGGGAAGCGCTCTCGAAGGCGTTCCATAGCCCCCGGCGAGCAGACCTGCAGATCGACCATCGACACCGGGTGCCCTGCGGTGCGCACCGCCGTCGCCACGCGCTCGAGGCCGAGCGGCTCGAGACGCAAGGAGAGCTCGGAGTACATCAACGTGTGGGGATGGACGAGCACAGTCCGCACCGCATTCGCCGTCGCCTCGCCGGCCTCGCTCCCGGTCGGCGCGACGGGCCGCCCGCAGCCCAGGTACCCAATGCCCGCTGCGCCTGACCATGCCCCGCCTCGGCCTCAAATGCCCGCGGCCGGGCCGAGCCAGCGCGCCGCGATGACGGCGATGTCATCGCGTGCCGGACGCGAGCCGGCAAGCTGCTCGATGAGGTACTCCATGAGCTCGGCGGGCGTGCCGTCGGCCTTCGCCGCCGCCAGCTGCGCGAGGTGCTCGATGCTCTGGTCGAGCGGCACACCCCGGCGCTCGATGAGGCCGTCGGTGTACAAGATCACCACATCGCCGGGAGCGAGGCGGTGGTGGTTCGTGGCAACCTCGCCGACATACCCCACGCCGAGAGGCGGGCTGCGGAGGTCCACCGCCGGCGCAGTGCCGTCGCGCTGGCTGATCAGGATCGGGGGGAGGTGGCCGGCCGAGGCCCAAACCAACTGGCCCGTCGGATCGAGGCGCGCGCAGATCGCCGTGGCGAAGTGGCCCGTGCGCTGGGTGAGGCGGTGCAGCACCGCGATCAAGTCCCCGGGTGCCCGTCGTACGAGCCGGAGGGCCATCGTCGCGCTCCGCAGCTCGCCCATGCGCGCCGCAGCTTCGGGACCATGGCCTGCGACGTCACCGACGCTCAGGGCCAAGGTGCCATCGTCGAGGATCTGTGCGTCGTACCAGTCGCCGCCGACTTGCAAATGCGTCCCGCTCGGAACGTACAGCGCGGCGAGGTCGAACCACTCGCCCCTCGGCAGGGCGCTTGGAAGCAGCGCCGCCTGCAGCGCCTCGGCGATCGCCGCGACGCCAGTATCGCTCGAGGCCGCAACGGTCGCGACCGCTTCCCCGAGGCGCTGCAGCGCGTCGCGGGGCGCGTCGCCAGCGGCGAAGGCCAGCGCCAAGGTGCCAAGTGGACGACCGGCGACCATGAGCGGCAGCGCGCACCAGCTCGTCTCACCGTCTGTCTCGACGACGAGGCCCCTTTGGCGCCGAGCCGCCTCGGCGAGCTCAACGAGTCGGGCCGGAACGGTGCGATTCGGCGCGCAGATCTGGCGGACCCCGGCAGCATCGAGGACCTCGAGGCAACACGCCACGACTTCAGCGGGCCGAAGCACGCGTCGCGCGGCGGCAAACAACGCACCGGGGTCCGCCGCCACGAGCTGCGCCAGCACTCCGCTCAAGATGCGCGATGCGGCTCGATTGTCCTGGAGGTCGTGCGCTTCCATTTTCGCAGCTCCCTGGGCACGAACCGGCACTGGAGCCGCGGGGGCAGGGCGGCCGCTGCGAGGTTAGCCGACGCAACTCGCACGGCCTCCCTGGGTAGAGGCATGGTCGTGCACATCGAACACGCGACCCTCGAGCGCGCGATGGGCAGACTCGCGTCGCCCAATCTCGCTCGCCTTGGCCTTTCGGCCGCGCTCGGCGAGATCGTCGCCGCGCTCCCCGCGCTCTTCGACGTCGACGGCGCCGGTGTCTTGTTACTCGACGAAGAGCAGGTGCTTCGCTACGCGGCCTCGACCGACGCTGGCGCCCGACTCCTTGAGGCGGTCCAGGAATCCTCCGGCCGCGGGCCATGCGTCGAGTCGCTCCTTGATAACGAGCTCGTCCAGGTCAACGACATGTTCGAGGACGGGCGCTGGCCAGACCTCGCAGCGGTGCTCACCGAAAACGGCATCCGCTCGGTCCTCGGCATGCCCTTGCACCTCACCGGAGCCGCGGTGGGGAGCCTCAACGTCTACCGCAGAGATACCCACGTCTGGGACGAGAGCGACCGCCGGGCGCTCGGTGCCTTCGAACGCCTCATCGAGCGGCTGCTCACCGAGGCCATGCTCGGCGAGCGCCGGGAGGTGCTCGTCATCCAGCTCGAGCACGCGCTCGCAGCCCGCGTCGAGATCGAGCGCGCCGTGGGGATCGTGATGGCTACCGAGCAGCTCGATGCGCCGGCAGCCTTCGAGCAGGTCCGCCGCGCCGCCCGGTCACAGCGAAAGAGCGTCCGCGAAATCGCCGCTGAGGTCGTCGCCAAACGACTCCTCGCTTAGCGGGCTCGCAGCGCGTTCGCGCGCCGGACGAGCTGCGGCGCGCCGATCGCCTCGAAGATCGCTGCGGCCGTGCGGGAGGCGGGGCTCAATCCACGCCGCGTCCTCGTCGTCGTCGCCCATCGCATGGGCATCATCTCGGCGACGCCGGGAAGCACGCAGGGCTGCGGCCCTGGTGGCAACAGGCGTCCTCGACTCCCCCGCAGACTTCGCAAACGGGCCTCCGCAGGCGTGCTGCGCGCCCGTGGCGGCGATGGGAAAAAGGAAACGCCCCGGGCGAGCCCGGGGCGCTTCCACGCCGACTGGGTCGGCTCTGCCGTCGCTCATGTTAGCCGCGAGGTCGCAGGCCCTCGCGACTCAGGCGGCCAGGAACCCGCCGGACTGGTGCTGCCATAGGCGTCAGTAGACGCCTGTGTCCATCCCGACGGCTCGGCATGGCTCCCCTGCTCGGCGATCCGGCCGCGCTCCACGACGACGATGCGATCGAGGTAGGGGAGATCGGTGTGCCAAGGGTGGCTCAGCCCGAGGAGGTGTCGGTACCGAGCGGTCGCAGCGTTGGCAAAGGCGCGAACGACTGCGCCCCATTGCAGCCAATCAACGAGTCTCCACAACAGCGGCGAGGCGACCGGCACCCCCGCGTACGCGACCACGAGGGGCGCCAAGTCGTGGCCGAACGTCGCGCCGGCGCGCATCCCGGCGGCATCGCTGAGCACCGCCGCGAACACAAGTGGTGCCGCCACTGACCGGGTGAGCATGCCGAAGGTGGTCGCGAGCCACGACGCGATCAGGGGACGACGCTGGCGGGCGACCTGACGCCGCAATAGGCAGGGGTCGCGGCGCTAGATGATGGAAAGAGCTTGCTTTCTCCCACGGCCGGACCTGGTTCCGAGTCGAAGGTGGGTGAGGTTTGGGCCGTAGACCCGCCACGGAGCGGGGCGCGGCCACCGCATCGCGTGGGCACATTGGGCGGTGGGGAGGGTTACTGCCGGCACAGTGCGACAGGCAGGTGGTCGCACCCGAAGGATCACGCGTTTGCGTCATAACGAATGCGACCGAGGTGCTGGCAACCATTCCCGTGCCCGCCTGGCTGCGCCATCGGGCAGACTTCTCCCGCTAAGGGCGACCAGCACCGGCGAGGATGGATGGTCGCCGAAGTCGACCCTCGGGGCGGGCCCTACATAACGAAAAGCTGGCGCCAGCGAGCGTTGCCCTCGCGTGTGACTACGTAGATGCAGACGACACGCACATGGTTCATATCCCAGCACACGCGCTTGGTGCGAGACCCGGTTCACCTCGCGAGCTCGTTAGCACTCCCCAGGGCTTGTGTGCCAGCGCGCAGTTGCGCACGATTGCTCTCTAGCGAGCACACGAGCCCTCCCCCGGCCGGCTCCTGCGGAACGGCAAGGAGGCGCGATGGAGCTGTCACCGTGGCTTTTCGCTGAAGCACGGCACGAGAACGACCGGCAGATCATCTCACTGAGGGGCGAGATTGACTTGAGTGCGGTGGTCGGCCTGGAGGCGCTGCTCGCCGGCCAGCACGCAAGGACGGTCGCCCTCGAGCTCGACGGCGTGAGCTTCTGCGACGTCGTCGGGCTCGCCGCGCTCGTGCGGGCACGACAAGACCTCGGGCGCCGCCACCAAGCCCTGTTGTTTCGCTCGGTCCCCGAAAGCTTGTGGCGCCTGGCCGATCTGCTCGAGGTCGGCGTCTTCGATCCTCCGGAGCGCCCCGCTCACAGGACGCGGGCCGGGGAGCGACCGTCGGGTCGTCGATCGCGGCGTCTGTCCCGCTCGGTCGACTCATAGATCGCGAGCACGAGCGGAGACCGGCCGAACAACAACAGGCCGACCACGACAGCCCCGGCACCGAGCAACTCGCCGAGAAGGTGGTGCGGGGCGAACTGGACCTGCTTGCCGAGGACGAGCCCGGACAGCGCGCCGGCGCTGATCGACTCGAGCGCGTCCATCACCGCAAGCGAGCTCGCAAGCAGCGCCACCTGGAATCCGCTCTGGCCGATGAAGAACCCGAGCGCGCCGAGCACGAAGAGGGCCCAGGGAAGCCAGCTCTCGATCAACCCGACAACCCGTGCTCCCGAGCGCGCCGAGCGCGCTCTTGGTGAGCAGCGAGAGCAGGCCAAAGGACAACCCGGCCGCTCTCGCCAGAAGGCCAGCTCGCAACGGGCCTTCGGTTCATCGGGCAATGAGGACGAGCGCTGCGCCGAGGGCGACCGAAGGGACGAAGGCGATCAGCCAGTGCGCGAGGTCCGGCTCGCTCGTGGCCGCCGCGGCGACAAGCACGACCGCTCACGGCGAGGCGCCGATCGCAAGCGTCATCGCGCGCAGCAAGGTCGGCTGCAGCGCTGCACCAAACAGCGGGCAAGCAAGAACAGGGCGACGGTGACGCCGACCGTTGACAGCGAGTGCCGCCTGCGACAGCAGGACCGGAGAAGGGGAATCGTCCGCTCCGAGTCAGGTCGCCTCCTCACTGATGACTCGACCACCGGGTCGCTGGTGCTGACCTCGGTTCGGGTCCGGAACGGTTGGTCGTCCGCACCACACATGGGTCTCGCACACCATTTGGTCATAATGCAACTTGTGCCATCAATGCGAACAGGACCATCGAGCCTTGCCAGAAGGGTGAACGGCACAGCAACACAGCCGCAGGACGCAACCGCGGATCTTTGACGCGCCGTTTCACTCGTCCGATCGTCAGGAAAAGTGTGCTTATATGCTTGGGCGATTACACATCGCGTGTCGCACGGAAAGGGTGTGCGGCCCGCTCAAGTGGGCCGACCACACCCCACATCGGGCGGCCGGCACCGTCCAGCGCAGCTCGTCGACGCTGATCGCAGTGGACCGGCATGATGCCTCGCCGTAAAGCAGCAGGGGGGCATTGCCTGTCGCCGCATAGGATGCTCAATGTGGCGCCTCCCCTCGAGCCGAGTGAGTTTGGGTACCTCGATGCCGGTGACGGCCACCTTGTCTATTGGGAGACCGTTGGCTGCTCAGGTGGGTTGCCAGCTGTTTGGCTTCACGGCGGTCCTGGCGCGCCGCCGTCTCCTCGCACCAGGGGGAACGTGGATCCCTCCCGCTACCGGCTGGTCATCTTCGACCAACGGGGCTGCGGTCGCAGCCGGCCCCTCGCCAGTCAACCGGGCGCAGATCTCGCAACGAACACCACCGACCACCTGGTCGCTGACATCGAGCGATTGCGTGCACATCTCGGCATCGACCGGTGGGTTGTGATCGGCGGCTCCTGGGGAGTCACACTCGGCCTCGTGTACGCGCAGCGCTACCCCGAGCGGGTTCTCGGGTTGGTGCTCGGCGCGGTCACGTCGGGACGTTGGAGAGAGACGCAATGGATCACCCGCGACATGGGCCGCATCTTTCCCCGAGAGTGGGATCACTTCGTGGAGTTCGTCCCCGAAATGGAGCGGGCCGGTGATCTCGCCGCCGCTTACGCGCGCCTCCTTGCGAACCCAGATCAGGCGGTACGCGAGGAAGCGGCTCGTCGATGGTGCAAATGGGAAGACACCCACATGTCGCTCGCACCGGGGTTCGAGCCGCATCTCAGCGTCAGGGAGCTTTCCTGGCAACTCGTCTTCGCTCGCTTGGTCACGCACTACTGGGCGCACGGCTGCTTTTTGGCCGACAATGAAGTGCAGGCCAATATGGAAAAGATCGCCCAGATCCCGGCCACGCTCGTCCACGGGGCCTACGACGTCTCAGGCCCTCTCGACACGGCCTGGGAGTTGCATAAGGCATGGCCGGCCAGCCGGCTGGTCGTGGTTGACGATGCCGGCCACTTCGGCGGGAGCATGGGTGAGAGGTTCACCGCTGCCATCAATGCCATGGCTGAGCAGCTCCAGGCGACCTAGGCACGCCCATCGGCCAGCGTGAAGCGCAAGATGTCGACCGTCGGCGTCAAGCGACCCGTACGCCCGAACAGGCCGTGGCCGTCCTAGGTATTTAAGGAAACGGTATTGGATTTGGTGCAGGCGAGGCCGGACACGACACTCCCGGCGACGATGCGGGCGGCCTACGTCACCGGACCAGGCCCCGCCGAGTCCATCCGCTACGGAGAGCTGCCCGTGCCCCTGCCCGGGCCGACCGACTACCTGGTGCGAGTCGCCGCGGTTGCCGCCAACCCGGTCGACACCTTCGTCCGCTCCGGCGCCTACCAAACCCCGATGCCGTCTCCCTTCGTCACCGGCCGGGACCTCGTGGGCGAGGTCGTCGCCGCGGGACCGGGCGCTACCGCCTACAGCCCTGGACACAAGGTATGGACCAACAGCCTCGGCCACGCCGGCCGCCAGGGGTCGTTCTGCGAGTACGCGGTCGCCCCCGCCGACCGGCTCTATCCGCTACCGCCGGACCTCGACCCAACCGACCTTGTCGCCGCCGCCCATCCGGCGGCCTCCGCCTGACTGGCCCTGTTCCGCCACGGCCGGCTCCGCTACGGCGACACCGTCTACGTCGGCGGCGGCGCGGGAAAGGTCGGATCGGCTGGCGTGGCGCTGGCAGCGGCTGCCGGGGCACGGGTGGTCGCCACCGCCCGAGCAGACGACTTCGACTTCGTCGCCTCGCTCGGCGCGACAGAAGTCATCGACTACGCGTCGAGCGGCGCCGTCCGACGAGTCGGCCGGTCGGCGCCCGAAGGATACGACCTTTACCTCGACACCTCGGGGACGGCCGACCCTGCGGTCTCTACCGACCAGCTCGCCCACGGGGGCCGCCTCGTGGTCATGGTCGGATTGCATGCGACGCCCGCCGTGCCCATCGGCCGGCTCTACACCCGAGACGCCAGCATCGTCGGCTTCGCCATCAGCAACGCCTCCGTCGCAGACCTCGCCGGCGCTGCCCGCGGCGTCACGCACCTGCTGCACACGACGTCCTGGCGACCACGCGTCGCCGAGATCCTCGAACTTTCCGAGACCGCTCGAGCGCACCGACAACTCGAAGAGCGGCGGCTCAAAGGCCGCCTGGTGCTACAACCCTGAGCGGACCTGCCGGCAAGATGCACCGGCCCCCTCGTCACGGCCTGCCGGAGCCGCACCCATCCCGTCATTCCAAAGGGTCAACTTGTCCCAAGGAGGCGTTCACTCCGCCTGGACACGCTGGCAACGGGCGCGCTGAGACGTGCACGGCCGTCGGCGAAGGGTACAGAATAGGTCGATGACCAGCCCGGCCAGTCATCCGACCAAGCGAATCGTCGTCGGCGTCGACGGCTCGTCTTCATCGATCGCCGCCGCGGAATGGGCCAGCCGGCAAGCCGAGCTCACCCAGAGCACCCTGCACGCGATCACCACGTGGCATTCCCCGACCAGTTTTGGGTACCCCGTGCCCATCCTCGAAGGCTTCGATCCAGCCGCGGAAGCAACGAAGGTCCTCAATGAGGCCATCGCCACGCTGCGCAACGAGCACCCCAATGTCGAGATCCACACCTCGGTCACCGAGGGCTATACCGCACAGATCCTCGTCGAAGCATCAGCAGGAGCCGACCTCCTCGTCGTCGGGAGCCGCGGCCACGGCGAGTTCGCCGGGATGCTCCTCGGCTCGGTCAGCGAGCACTGCGTCACCCACGCCCACTGCCCCGTCCTCGTGTACCGCCACTGAACGACACGGCTGTCAACGGTTTCCGCGAGCTCCTCGAGCACCTCGGCACGCTCGCTCGAAACACGATGCGCGTCGCCAGCACGGGCACCACCTTCGATCTCCTCGCCACGCCCACGCCGACCCAGCGCCGGGTCTTCGAGCTTCTCGGGGCGTCGCTCGTCTTCGCGGTCGACGCCTCCACCTGGGCGCGCTGTGACGCCGAGTGCAGTCCCGGCGGCTTTCACTACTCGGCCGCGCACCACTCGGCCGGCCAGCCGATCGTGTCGGGATGGAGCTACCAGTGGATCAGCCAACTCAACTGGGCAAAGGACTCGCGGACAGCGCCGGCTGACGTGGTGCGCCTCAACCCGGAGATGAGCGCGACCGAAGCGACCATCGACCAGGTGCGTCGGCTCGTCGGGCTGCTGCCGGCCGACCGGGAGGTGCCGCTGTTCGTCTTCGACGCCGGCTATGACGGCACCGCCCTCGCAAAGGAGCTGAAGGACGAGCGCTGCGAGGTCCTCGTGCGCATCTCCTCGAGCCGGGTCTTTCACCACGACCCCGTTGTGCGCGAAGACGGCGCGCGGGGACGACCGGCCCCGGCACGGGAAGCGCTTCGTGCTCTCCGACAGCAACCTGGACGCCACCCGACGACGACCTCGTGCTCACGGATCCGTCCTATGGAGCGGTGCGCTCCGCGCCCGGCGAGAACCGCACCAGAAACTGCATGGCCTGGCCGCTGCTGGCAATACGCACGCACAGCTTCGCGTCGCGTTTTGAGACATCGATGCCGGCGCACCGGGGATGGATGACGTCCACTGCGCTCTCCCTTCTCTGCCGCCAGATGTCCGCTCCGGGGAGGGCAGGAGAAGATCGAAGTCTGATGCTCGTGCTCGATGGCAACAATCCACGGTTCCCGTGGGCGCCCTCCATCACCATGCTGAACTACAGGCTCAAAGGCACTACAGAGCTTTCGGCGTCCAACCGCGGCGGACGCCACAGTCTGGCCGTTCGAGCGGATCGCTGCTCAGGCCAGCAGCGGCCGAGCGCGTCGCCCGATCTTCGCCCGCCCTGGCGAGGACCGAAGGTGCTCTACGTTGCTGAACTGGACATTCATTCACTGATGCTGGCAGCCCCAACGGGATTCGAACCCGTACCTCCACCTTGAGAGTCCGAGCAGGGCCATCCAGGGCGTACTCCTGAGTCGCGTTCTCCCAGCTCAGATTGGTAAGCCGTCCGTGTAGTTACGTCGGATTGCACCCTTCGCGCCCGAATGGGTGGACAAGATCGCTCCGACCCGGCCCGGGCCCGTAGCTGCCCCGCCGCGGCCTGGGACCGCACACCCATGCGATCAGTCGGGCGCCCCCGACCGGCGACGGGCTTCGCGCGCGGCAAGGGCAACGAGCCGCTCGGCCGCAGTCACGGCACGTCGAGCCTCGGCCTCGGTCATCGGCGTGGCGTCGTACTCGGCTTTGTGCTTGAGCGGAAGGAGCTGGCGGAGCTGGCGCGCCGCTGCTCGTCCATCACCGCCGATTGCCTCGAGATATCCGGCGGCATCCGCATGGTCGCCTTGAGAGACGGCGCCGACGAGGGCCGCCGCAACGGCGTCGCTCGCCGAGATGCCCGCGTGCACGGCATTGACGGTAGCCGCGGTGCGATTGCCGAGCGCCAGCGCGTCATGCGCTGCCCTGAGGAACTCCCTCGCCTTGGCCAGGTAGGCGGCCGCGTCGGCCGCCGTGGCCATTCTCGTCTTCGCTCGGCCGCGCGGCACCTTCAAGCCGCTGCTACGAGCTCGGCGAGCCGGCAGCCGGCGAGGATGACGCCGTCCGCTTCGATCGAGCGCCAGAGGCCACCTTGGCCGCGATCTCGCAGTAGCAACGGGAGTTCCTCCATGCCCACAACGAGCAGCTCGACACGGTTGCCCGTTATGTGGCGTGCGGCGCGCTCCCATTCGCCGAGCGCATCGAGCCATGCCTCCTCGTCAGCCGTCACCCCAGCGCCCCTGACCGCGAGCACGTCAAGATCGCTATCGGCGTTTGCCTCGCCCCGTGCGAAGGAGCCGAAGACAATGAGGCTCGCAGGCGCCGGCATGATCGCCCGCGCCAACGTCCCAAGGCGGTCCAGTGTCGATCGACGCAGGTCCACCAGTCCGAGCACCACCCTCGCGGCGTCGCTCTCCCGGTCGAGCGCCACGAGCGCCGCAGAACCGGCCTCCCGTCGCGTGACAAGACCGAGGTCCACCAGACGATTGACGACCACCGTTGCCTGCTGCGCACTTACGCCCGCGAGGCGAGCCGCGGTTCTGATCGTCATCTCCGCTTCGGTGCGCGCCAGCACGCCCAGGACGCGCCCCTGCACCCCTGGGATCACCGCCTCGATCGGCTGCGCGTAATCCACGAGTAGAGCATATCCGCTTTACCTGACATGTGTCCGGTCTCTCAGGCCGACGTCGGCCGACGCCCGTGGCCGTCGCGGTACCTCTGTCGCTAAAGTCGCTCAACAAGGACTGGTTCGGGGTCGCCGAGGCCGCAGCGGCGGTCGGCGTCGACCCCTCCTACCTCCGCCGGAAGATCCGCGCTTGGACGAGCGAGGGAACCTCGGAGTCCGGCCCGGACAAGCTCCGTCACGTCGAGGCATGAGCGGGCTTGAGCTCCTGCACCATCTCACCAAGCTGGGCCATTCCCACGGGATTCAGACGCTGGTACGTCCCATAAGCCTGCATATAGGCAGGTGGCATGGCTTCACCATCCGGCGTTTCTTGAAGCCTGAACGTGTCTGTCGGATTCGAGGTCTCATCGAGGTTCGTCACAGTTCGCAGGAACAGCCTGATTTCGTTGGATGTGTAGCAGTAGCCACCGAAGCCAACGAGCAAGCCTCGGGCGGCGAGAGGTACCGGGAGAGCATTGATGTCGCGTTGTGCAATCGCAACGAATCGCTCGATCAGGAGCGCCGCGGGCGTCTCAGCCCGGCCGGCAGCCATGAGCGCGTCAAGCAGCGATACCGGTGTAGCCGACTGCCAGCCGAGCGTCACGGGTGATGAGCACAGCGGCCTGATTCGAGTTGTCGCCGACAATCGACCCGCCGGGTCGAGTCACGCGCCGATCCGACAGGAGCACAACGTTCTCCCGATTGCCAAGGCACAGGACCAGGGTCACTCGACTCCTCCGCCCTCGTCCTGCGGCTCGAAGATCAGCTCGACCTCACGCAGTTGCGCCATGACGACATTGCAGGACGGTGCCGCCGGCAAACCGGGATAGCGAGAAGGCCTTATGGGAGCGGAACGACGCACGGCGACGATGTGCCGGAGCTCGTGCTCCGCTGGCGGCGGCGGAACCGCTGCGCCACGATGGTCGCCGTGCGCGGCTTTCTCGCCACCGCCTCCGCCGTGCTCCTCGCGATCGCCCTCGCGGTCGCCGGGCTCGCGCTCGCCTGGCAACCCCCGACCTACCGTGGCGCCGGTATCGCTTTCACAGCGGCTTTCCCCGGCAGCGTCCGGTCCGTCACGCTCACCCACGGGCGCGTCCGCCTCGCCGCCTGGGTTGTCCGTCGCGGGGACGAACGCTACGCCGTCGTCGTCGAGTCCCGGGCGGCGCTTCGCCTCCCGCCGTCCCAGCGCCGTCGCCTCGGAGGGTCCCTGGTCAGCGGCTGGTTCGCCTACGCCCCGCTACAGCGTGCCTGCGGCCCGCCCGTGCGCCGCGCCGAGCTCGCTGGCCACATGGCGACGGCGCGCTTCGTCGGCCCGGTGCAACACCTGCACGGCGTCCCGGAGCCCTGCCTCGGCACCCTCGCCGTCCACGTCGGCGGTGCTGAGCTCGTCGCGTCGGCGCTCGGCCCGCGCGCGTCGGTCCGCTCGTTCATCGACAGCGTCGCCCTCGCGCGCGCCTCCGGATAGGCGCCAGCACGCCCGTCCGGCGATGCAGGCGCCGCGCCCTCCTGGACGCCGATCGTGTTACGAAAAGAGCCCACCGGGAGCCCAATCGCGTTATAACGACGTCGTTCCGGAGGTGTTTCCGCCGTCGGGAGGCCGAACGGGAGGGCCGCCGTGAGGTATGCCTGCTAAGGGGGCGCCCGCCAGAGCCGACCGGACCAGCTGGCCACCCTGCCCTCCCTACCGCCCCATCGCCTCGCCGAACATCCGCCCAAGCACCTCGGCGGCCTGCTGGTCGGCCTCGGGCACGAAGTGTAATGGCGGAGTCATTCAGCGTCGTCGCCGGGTTCCGGTGGCCGAGGCGGTCCGCCACGGTCCGCACGTCCACGCCGGCGGCGAACCTGGTAACCGGCGATGTTCGAGTCGTGTCGTGTCGAATAGGTCGGTCATTCAGGCTATTCGTCACGTTCCGCGATCGCCGCTGTGAAGCAGTTCGGCGGCGTAGTTGTCCCAGTCACCTCCGGCCGCCCTGACCCACCGGACGGCGGTGAACGGAGTGAGGTTGAGGGTCCGGGCAAGCACTGCGGCCGGCAACGTGGCTGCGAGGTGGATCATGACACCACGCCGGGCGGCCTGCGCTTCGATACCGAGGCGACGAAGGCGAGCGCCCAACTGGCTGGCGGTGAACGGACGACCGGGGTGCGGGCATCTGCCGCCACAATGTGGCAACGAATGCCTCTCAACCAGATGCCGCAGTGTTACGTCTGGTTGAGATCAGGTGGTGGATGCCCCTCTCAGCTGGACAAACGAGCCCGCGTCAGCCAGCAGCGGCAAGCACGGATCCGCACAGCAAACACGTAGGCCCTGGTGGTCGACGATCGCGAAGCGTGTCGAATGATGCTGTTGATGCAACATCGCTCATTTGCAGCCGGGTCGCCACGTGGTGGCGCAGGTCGTGGAGCCGCACCCCCTCGACGCCCGCCCGCGCGCACAGCGTCCGGAACGCCCGGGTCGTCGAGTCGGGCCACCACGGCGTCGAGGCGTCGACCGCCTCGGTGAACACGAACGGGTCCTCCGCCAGGCCCACCCCGCACGCCGCGGCGATCTTCTCGAGCCGCTCCCGATGCTCGACGAGCGCGGCGACCGTCGCCTGGTCCAGGCTCACCCGGCGCGACTGGTGGGTCTTCGTCCCCTGCTCGATGAGCACGTTCCCCGCGAGGATCAGGCCCCGCTCGATCGTCGCTGTCCGCCGCTCCAGATCGATGTCCCGCCAGCGCAGCGCCACGAGCTCGCCACGGCGGGCACCCGTTGAGGCAGCGACGAGCACGAACACCGCCAGCATCGGGTTCGACTCCGCAGCGAGACGGAACAGGCGGGCCACCTCATCGGGCGTCGGCGGGTGCATCGACCGCAGCGGCACCCGCGGCGGCGAGGCATCGAGGGCGGGGTTGTGCCGCAGCCACCCCCACCGGACCCCCTGGGCGAGTGCCCGACGGATGATCCCATGCACCCGCTTCACCGTGGCCGGCGTGTGGGGACCCTTCGGGCCGCCCACCTCGAGCAGGTGCCGATAGAAGCGGTCGAGGTCGACCGGCGTCAGCTTGGCGACCGGGATGGCGCCGAGGGCGGGCAGGATCACCGTCCGGACGTAGCCGCCGTCGACGACGACCGTCTTCGGCGACAGGCTCGGCGCCGGCTGCTCGAGCCACTCCTCGAGCAGCCGGGAGAAAGTCGACTCGCGGTCCTGACGGGGAACGAACCCGCCCGTCTCGGCGACGAGCTCGGCGAGCACCCGGCCTGCCTGGCGCTTTGTCCCATGGAACGTCTTCGACACGTAGCGCTTGCGGCCGCTGAGGGGGTCCGTGCCGACATGCACGCGCAGCTGCCAGGTGTCCTCCCCGCGCTGGCGCAGCGATCCGGCCATCCGTGGCCTCGCTCCGATCTGAGCCGTCGGGGCAACCGTAGCCGGCCGCTGCGTGGGAGATAGATAGACAAAGGATGGACAAGCCCGCAACCTTTGTCTTCTTACTGCCAGAAGAAAGCGCCTCTTAGCTGCGCTTTTAGTGGCAGCCCCAACGGGATTCGAACCCATGCCTCCACCTTGAGAGGGTGCCCGGCGGCACCCCGCCGACCAGGGACTTTCTGCGTTCTACCTGTTCAGAGGCCATGTTGGGATTACCGGTGGTGGCCGTCAAGCACCCCTGCGTGCCCGTCCATCGGGCACGCGACGGGCACGACGGGCCGTGGCCGACACCAGTTGCCATCCGCTGGCGGATGGGTGCGCCGATGGCTCTTTCGTAATACACTACGTTGAGTGTCAGACGAGCCCCCCGTGTGGATCGAGCAGGACGCTCGCAAGCATGGGGTCACCGACGAGGACATGCGACATGCCATCACCCACCGCCTGCACGTCTCCGAGCTGCCGACCGATGACGAGACCGAACGAGTGCTCATCATCGGACCGAACCGGGCCGGCAACCCCTTGGAGCTGGTGGCCCTCCTGGTCGAGGACGGGGCGGTGGTCATCCACGCCATGGCACTACGAGCCCGCTACCGGTCCCTGCTCGAGAGGAGACCATGATTATGACCACCAAGCCCTACGGTTCCAGCAACGGAGTGCCGGTCACCGATGAGGTGATCGAACGGGCCGCGACCGAGGCCGAGGTCGGCTACGAGCTTGACCAGCTCACGCCTCGGCCAACCGGTCGCCCTTTGATCGGCTCGGCACCAGCGAAGGGCTTGCCGGTGCGTTTCCCGCCCGAGCTGCGCGACCAGATCCGTAAGCGAGCGGAGGTCGATCACGTGAGCGAATCCGATGTCGTGCGTCGCGCCGTGGCCGATTACCTGGCGCGCCCCGCCTGATCTCGCTTGTACACAAGGGGGATCCCTTCCGGCCCGAGCCTGAAGGACAATAGCGGCGAATGACGGCGACAAGAATTATTGCGTGACGGTGAGGGTGGAGGTTGGTGTGACAGGTGAGGTCGTGACCGGTCAATAGGGTGGACCACCCGGTGGTCACTCGTAGAGGGCCATCGCGGCGGGCTGCTGGCAACCGGCCGGGTCCTCGCTGACAGCAACCGACCACGACACCGGAGAGCATGCCGTGACCACCACCGAGACCGTCCCCCACCTCCTCGCCATCGACTGGTCGGCCAGGGCGAGAGCCCTCCCGTAGCAGCGATCGTCGACGGCCGACGGCGAGGCATGCGAGGGACGGCCCATCTCTATCAGCCCGCGGAGGCCGCCGTGGCATAGGGAACAGTGGCGCCGTCCGCCGACGCCATCCACGACTGTCCCGCAAGCCGAACCCCTTGCGGGACGCCCGCTGCAGGTGCGGGTCGAACAGCTGTGCGTGTCAGATGGGGATCGCCTATCGGTCGCGACGGCGGCCGCCTCGACCCCTACCCTGGCACCCCGTCGATTGACACGATCTCGGCACTGCGACTTTGCTGGCAGCCCCAACGGGATTCGAACCCGTGCCTCCACCTTGAGAGGGTGGGCCATACCCCCTCTGAGCTGGTTATCCACAAGGTCATAACGCCACTAGCTGGGTACTTGCATGAGTGAACGGGCATGCTCGCGCCACTACAAAAAACAGAACCGGCCCTCTACCGGCCCTGAACGATCGCCCGTGCCCCTCCATAAAGCGGAGAACGACTGAGTGTTCAGGACTCACCGAGTGCTAGGCACTTGGCGCAGGAGCTTGATGAATGGCGACGACCCGGCCGTGCAGCTGGCATCGCGGTAGCCTCCCGAGGCGTGCCTCAGTTCCCCTCGCTCAAGGCTCGCGAGCTGCGGCGCGTGTTGGAGCGAGAGCCACTTGGGTACTCCGTAGAACGGCAGCAGGGTTCTCATGCAACACTCAAGTCCGCCCGCTACCCTGAGCTGCACCTCGCATTCCATGATGGACAGACGCTCGCTCCGGGCCTGGTAAAGAAAATCCTTGTGAAGGACGTTGGAATTACCGAGGACGCCGCACTCGCCCTAATCGGGGGTTGATACGAAATGCAGATCTACCTGCAGATTCATCTTGAGCCTCTGCCTGAAGAGCCTTTCTTCTCCTGGTGGGCGGAGTCGGATCAGCTGGAGGGCTTCTCCGCCGCGGCTGACCACCTCCCGGAGCTGCTCAGCCTCGCCGAGGAAGGGGCACGCCAGATGCTGCCCGGTGAAGAGATCGAGCTCATGGCACAGATCGCCCCCGGGCTTTTCAATGTCCCGGTCAATGTCGCGGACGGTACACAGCGCCCCGAGAGCGAGCACTTCGGCTACGACGTGGTCACGACGGAGCCTCGCGTAGCCGCGTAACCTGCGTGCCGTGGAGATCGTCGCGGCGCTCATTTGTGATGCCGCGACGGTGCGCGAAGGGCTTCTGAACGTCCTTGGAGCAGGCATTGCGCGCCTTTGGCGCCCCCAGCTCCCTGCTCCGCTTTCGATCGATTTCGCGACCCTGATCAGCTGTCCCCAGGAGCAGATCGGCCGGCCGCACGAGATCGAAGTTCGCATCACCGATCCAAGCGGGAATGCCGCGGCTGTGGCCATGGGGGCGTTCAAAATGGAGCGCGCACAACGTCTCGAGGACGGGGAGGCTCAAGCTCTTCCGCTCGTTCTGTCCTTCAAGGCGGTGGCCACCAAGGAGTTCGGCCGCCACCGCCTCACCGCCACAATCGATCACGACCCGGCAACAACCAAGGAGCTGGACTTCTGGGTCCTTCACCGCGACGAACTCAAGATTCCACCCCTTTGATTTCGACCTTGCAACCCCCCGCCATCTCCCCGAGCTTGCCCACCGGCCCCACGGCACCCCTCACCGCCAGCCTCCCCCGGCCCCTCCTCGTCGACCTCGACGAGGCCATCGGGGAGGTCGCCTCACCTGCTCATGTGGGGTGGCCAGACGAGGAACGGGGCGTCATTGAGACGTTGCCGGAGAGTCGGGACGACCTGGCGTGGTTGGCCCTCATGGCCGGGTGGGTGGCGCACCTGCCGGCGGACGAGATGACGGGCTTGGGCGAGGAGGTCGGGTTGTCTCCAATGGAACGCCTGGGCCTTAGGCTCGGCGCCGCGCGTATGAAGGGCTCCTCGCTAGATAGTGCGGGTGGGCTCCCCAGCTTCTGACACCCCTTGAGGTAACTTCGACTCCAGCCGGATGCGCGTCGACAGGGAGGTGGGCCAACTCGACGATCAACGTCTGTTCGCGATGTTCGGCGCCGCCTTGGACCTGGTGCCACCGTGGCAGGTGACGTCGGTGGCCTTCGACAAAGAGGCCGGGAAGCGCTCTCTACCCGAAATCCACACGATCTAGCGAGGAGCCGTACAAAGAGAGAGTCACGGCACGTAAGGGGCACGCCCGTGCAAAGACGAGCTCGGTTTGTGTGGGCCGCTGCCTCCGTGGTGGCAACCCTTGCCCTGCCACCAGCGACGGCAGGCGGTGCGGAGCGGATGTCCGGTGGTCTCGCTGTTTTCACCGTGCGGTCAGGGTCGATGGCGCCGACCCTCCATGCTGGAGACCGCATCCTCGTCGTGGACTCTTGGCGCGCGCGGTCCCACATTTACCGCGGTGAAGTCGTCGTACTCCGTCGCGTTCCTGCAGACCCAATGCTCCAGGACAGCGAACTTGTCGAGAGGGTGATTGGAATGCCCGGTGAGACGATCAGCTCGAGGGCCGACACGATCTATATCAACGGCAGGCCGCTCGCCACACCGTGGTTGCCGAACCTCGTCGGCGTCGTCGCTGGGCCAGGCGAGCAGCCGTGCGCCCAACGCGACCTGAACATCCAGAGAACTCACATTCCGGCCGGCCACTACTTCGTCATGGGCGACTGCCAGGAAATCTCCTATGACTCGCGCTATTGGGGGACGGTACCCGCTTCGTACATTGTCGGCGAGGTCTTTGACGTGTTCATCCGCAATGGTCACTTGCTGACATCTCCAATTCCGGTGTCCACGCTCGTCGGATGACGCGTGAGCGGCCGCAACGCTCCTACTCTCATGGCCCACACTGCAGCCCATATCGCTCGCATTCGACGCGGTCGTAAACGGCCTCCACGCCTGGGAAATGCCCACCTGCCCCATGACGGGCCACCACTCCTGCTCGACGAACTCGCGCAGCGTCATCTGAGCGCTGCGGGGCGCCGTCCAGGCGCCGTTGCTGATCCGCTCCCACTCCTGGCGCAGCCAGGCATCCGCCTGGCGCTTGTTCGGGAACGTGTGGCCCGCCGTGTGCACGACGCGGTCTCGCTCGTAGAAGGCGCGGTAGCGACCCGATGCGGTCTTCTTCGTCTGCCCAAACGAGCTGCGGCCTGCCACGCACCCCAAGGTACTCAGGGCCGGCCCTAGGCAGGTAGCTCTCGAACGAACCGGCTCTCTACCGGCCCTGCGGCCCTCTTCTGGCTATCCACAGCTCGCAGCTTTAGGCTGCTGAACTGGGATTTTGAGTGGCAGCCCCAACGGGATTCGAACCCGTGCCTCCACCTTGAGAGGGTGGTGTCCTTGGCCTCTAGACGATGGGGCCGTGCTGCCGGCAGGCCGGCAACGCAGGGCCGGAACGAAACCCGACCGGTCGAGACGCCTCGCCCGGTCTTTGCCCACTCCGACACTTCGCTCGGGGGGGAGGACTCGAACCCCCAATAACAGGGCCAGAACCTGTCGTGTTGCCGATTACACCACCCCCGAAAGATGGCCCGGTCATGCTAGCCCTTCGTGAGGCGATCTCACCAACGGCCCAGATCGGCCACCCTCATGCGCCCGGTATCCGCCCGAGCGCCGCATTGAGGCGCTCGAGGGTGCGTTCGCGACCCAGCGCCTCGAGGGACTCGAACAACGGCAGCCCGGTGCTGCGGCCCATGGTGGCGACGCGAATGGGCGCCTGCGCTTTGCCGAGCTTGCGCCCCGCTTGTTCTGCGACCTCTTCGATCGCCCGGCGCAGCGCCGCTGGTGAAAACTCCACCGACTCGAGGATCGCGATCGCCGCCTCGAGGATCCGACCAGCTTCGGGGTCGGACGCGATGGCCTTCGCAAAGGCGTCCGGATCGGGCTCGAAGGGTTCGGCGAAGAGGAACTCGACGAGCCCTGGAACCTCGCCAAGCGTGCCAGCACGCTCTTGCACCAGCGGCGCCAGCGCAGAGAAGACGGCCGTGTCGAAGTGCTCGGGCCGCCAGGGCACCTGATCGCTCTCGAGGAAGGGGCGGGCCCGCTCGATGAACTCATCGACGCTCAGCGCCCGCAGGTATAAGCCGTTGAAGTGGAGCAGCCTGCGCTCGTCAAAGAAGGCGGGCGAGCGCAGCACGTCCTCGAGGCGAAATTCGTCGATCATCTCCTGGCGGCTCAGCACCTCGCGACCGTCTGCCGGCGACCAGCCGAGGAGCGCGAGATAGTTCACCATCGCCTCGGGGAGGTAGCCGAGCGCCCGGTAGTCCTCCACCGCGACTCGATCGCGGCGCTTGGAAAGCTTCTGGCGACGCTCGTTCACCAACACCGGGACGTGGGCGAATGCCGGGAGCGGGTGGCCATCGGCGAGTGCATCCCACAGCAACACGGCCTTGGGGGTGGTGGGCAGGTGCTCTTCGGCGCGAATCACATGAGTGATCGCCATGTCGAGGTCGTCCACGACGACGGCGAGCACGAACAGGGGATCGCCGTTGGACTTCACCAGTACGAAGTCCTCGATGGTGGCGTTCTGGAACTCCACGTCCCCACGCACGAGGTCATGGACGACCGTCGTCCCTTCATCCGGCACGCGATAACGCAGGGCCCGACCCCGTTCGAAGGGCAGTGCCCGGCCGCGACAGAAACCGTCGTAGCCGGGGACGGCGCGCTGGTCGGTCCGGGCCTTTACCGTCTCAGGCGAGCAGTCGCATGCATAGGCCCGGCCCTCGGCGAACAGACGCGCCGCAGCCGCATCGTAGAGGTGTCGGCGCTCGGACTGGAAGAAGGGACCCTCGTCCCAGGCGACGCCGAGCCAGGTGAGGGCCGACAAGATGCCCTCGGTCCAGGCTGGGTCGCTCCGCTCGCGATCGGTGTCTTCGATCCGCAGCACGAAGCGACCACCGAGACGGCGGGCGAGAAGCCAGTTGAAAAGCGCGGTGCGGGCACCACCAACGTGGAAGTAGCCAGTCGGGGACGGCGCGAAGCGCACCCGCGGCGAGATGGGGGCGGAAGAATCGCTCATCGGTGCCGGAAGCGTAGCCACCGCGCGCGCCTCGGCGGACGGACGAGCTTGTACGCTCCCGGGTCGTGGCTGCACGCAAGCGGCGCATGCGCGCCCTTGTGGCCGCGCTCGCCGCGCTTCTCACGATCGGTTTTGGCGCGGCAACCGGGCTCGGTGCATTCAGCGGGCCCTCCCCCCAGCAGATCGCGGCCGAGCGGGCGGCCGAGCGGGCGGCCGCGCAGGCGCGCGTCCGGGCGCGGCTCCTCAAACAGGAGACCGCGATGGCCAGCCGCGCCGCCACCGCGGTCGCGGTCAACCTGCCCGATCGGATCGGCGCTCGCGCGCCGCAGACGCCGCCAGCCCTGTTCCGCCGGAGGCTGCCCCGCCACCTCGTCCTCGGCTACGTTCCGTACTGGTCCCTCGGTGCCCTCACCCCGGCGGACTACGCGGATGCCACCGTGCTCGCCTACTACGGCGTGACGATCGCGCCAAATGGCAGCCTGCAGACCGGCGATCCCGGCTGGAAGGGCTTTCAGAGCTCGGCCTTTTCGTCCTTGGTCGCCACGGCGCACCGCGCCGGTGACCGCGTGCTCCTCACCGTCACCCAGGACACCCCGTCGAGCATCGCCGCATTGCTCGCTTCCCCGAGTGCACACGCCGCAAGGCTGGCGGCGGCGCTCGTCCCGCTGCTGCGCGCCGATCGGCTGGATGGCATCGACATCGACATCGAAGGCACCAAGGCAAGCGAGCGTGCGGCCTTCGTGCACTTCGTCGGCGATCTCTCGACGGCACTGAAGCGGGTTGATCCTCGCGGCGAGCTCGTGCTCGACACCTACCCCCAATCCGCCGTAGACCACGGCTTCTTTGCCATCAGCTCGCTCGCACCACTGGTCAGCCAGCTGTTCGTGATGGGCTACGACATGCAATCGAACGCCGCGGCGACACCCAATGCACCGCTCGCGAGCCCATCGCTCGGCCTGAGCGACGTCCAGACGCTGCTGCAGTACGGGGCCGTGGTGTCACCCGCCAAGTTGATCTTGGGCGTGCCCTTTTATGGCTATGACTTCACGACGATCGATGAGACACCGGGCGCGCCGACGCTCAAGCGCGATCCGGTGGCGGTCACCTACGCGCAAATCGTGAGCGCCGCCCACCCCGCCTACTGGGACCCGGGCTCGTCGACGCCCTACACGCGCTTTCACTTCCAGGGCAGCGACCACCAGACCTGGTATGACAACCCGGTCTCGATCGCGCTGAAGACGGCCTTGGCGATGGATGAGCACCTCGCCGGTGTCGGCGCATGGGCCTTTGGTGCCGAAGGCAGTCAGCAGGCGATGCTGCGAGCCCTCGACGGTCCACAGCCACCGGCCAAGCTGCCCCTGATCCCCCCCGCCCCCTAGGGGCGAGCGCTCTAGCTCGCGCTTTTTGCGACGAGCTCGTTGATCCGTCGCATCAGGCGGGACTTGCGGCGAGCTGCCTGGTTCTTATGGATGACGCCCTTGGTCGCGGCCTGGTCGATGCGGCGGACGGCAGCACGCAGCAGCTCCGGCGTCTCCTCGGCGCTCGCCTGGGCGGAACCGAGCACCCGCTTGGCGCGGGTCTTCAGCTCCGAACGCACGGCCTTGTTGCGCTCGCGCCGCTGCTCATTCTGCCGGTTCCGCTTGATCTGACTCTTGATGTTCGCCATTGGTCCTCACGGGCGCGGTGGGTAACGAGTTGAGCATCCTAGCAGCGAGAGCAGTGCCCTCCGCCCAGACCGACCAGGGCTGAGGAGATGGCACGATGGTCGGGTGGTCGACGCCAGCAAGATTCGCAATTTTTCCATCATCAGCCACGTCGACCACGGCAAGTCCACCCTGTCGGACCGCATCTTGGAGCTCACCGGCGCGGTCGACCCTCGGGAGATGCGCGAGCAGTACCTGGACTCGATGGACATCGAGCGCGAGCGCGGGATCACGATCAAGGCGCAGAACGTCCGCGTCCATTGGCGCGACCACGTCCTGCACTTGATCGACACCCCGGGCCACGTGGACTTTGGCTACGAGGTCAGCAGGAGCCTCGCCGCGTGCGAAGGCGTGGTGCTGCTGGTCGACGCGTCCCAAGGCATCGAGGCTCAGACGCTCGCGAACTGCTATCTCGCCCTTGAGAACGATCTTGAGATCGTCGCCGCGCTCAACAAGATCGACCTACCTGCCGCTGACCCCGAGCGCTACGCGGCGGAGATCGAACAGGTCCTCGGCCTACCGGCCGAGCAGGTGCTGCGCATCTCGGCGAAGACCGGCGCCGGGGTCGAGCGCCTGCTCGACGAGGTCGTCGCCCGCATCCCGGCGCCATCAGCGAACCGGGATGCCCCGACCCGCGCCCTGATCTTTGACTCCTACTACGACCAGTACCGGGGAGTGGTGAGCGCGATTCGGGTCGTCGACGGCGTGCTGCGCGCCCACTCCAAGGTCCGCTTCTTCCAGGCCGGCTCGGCCCACGAGGTCGAAGAGATCGGGGTGCGCACCCCCGCGCCGGTGCCGGTCGCTGAACTCGGGCCTGGCGAGGTGGGTTATCTGATCGCCAACGTCCGCAACGTCGGCGAGGCTCGCGTCGGCGAGACGGTGACCGATGCCGGGCACCCCGCCGGTAAGCCGCTGCCCGGCTACCGGGACCCCAAGGCGATGGTCTACTGCGGGCTGTACCCCGTCGACGGCGACGAGTTCCCCGACCTCCGGGACGCCCTCGAGAAATTGCAGCTCAATGACGCCAGCGTCAGCTACGCGCCTGAGACGTCCTCGGCACTCGGCTTCGGCTTCCGCTGCGGCTTCCTCGGCCTGTTGCACATGGAGATCGTTCGCGAGCGCCTCGAGCGGGAGTTCGGCCTCAGCCTGATCGCGACGGCCCCCTCGGTCGAGTATGTCGCCCATCTCACCAACGGCGAGACCGAGCTGGTCGACAACCCCTCGGCGCTGCCCGAGGCTCAGCGCATCGAGCACATCGAAGAACCGCTCTTGTCCGTCACGATCGTCTCGCCAGCCGAGTACGTCGGCACCATCATCGACCTGTGCCAGACGCGCCGGGGGCGCCAGGAGAAGATGCAGTACCTGTCGGCCGAACGCCTCGAGATGGTCTACATCGTGCCCCTCGCTGAAGTCGTCGTCGACTTCTTCGACCAGCTGAAGAGCCGGACGAAGGGCTACGCGAGCCTCGACTACGAGCCGGCGGGCTTGCAGGCGGCCGAGCTCGTCCGCGTGGACCTGCTGCTCAACGGTCAGCCCGTGGACGCCTTCTCGGCGATCGTCCACCGCGCCCGCGCTGATGAGTACGGGCGCAAGATGGCAGCAAAGCTCCGCGAGCTCATTCCGCGCCAGCTCTTCGACGTGCCCATCCAGGCCGCGATCGGCGGGCGCATCATCGCCCGGGAGACGGTGAAGGCCAAGCGCAAAGACGTCCTCGCCAAGTGCTATGGCGGCGACATCACCCGCAAGCGCAAGCTGCTTGAAAAGCAGAAGGAGGGCAAGAAGCGCATGAAGTCGATCGGACGGGTCGAGGTGCCCCAAGAGGCCTTTGTCTCGGCGCTTCGTCTCGACGAATGAGGGCTGCCTCCTTGCCGTTCGCGGCGCTCCGCGACGCGGCAGTCGTCGCGCTGCGCGAAGGGCTCGGCGTGGGGCCGAGTGAGGCCGAGCTCGAGGAGTACCGCCAGCCCGTCGGCGACCCCGGACTGTTCGGGCCCGGCTCGCTCGTCTGGCGCGTGCATGCCGACCTCCCGGTCATGTTGATCGGTGGCTTCTCCGCGCTCATGCTGCAGACGCTCCACCCGCTCGCCATGGCGGGCGTCGCCGACCACTCCCGTTACCGCGAGGACCCGCTCGGGCGCTTCCAGCGCACCGCTCGCTACGTCGCCGGCACCAGCTTCGGCGGGATGCCCCTCGTCGAGGAGCTGATCGGCACCGTCAAGCGGGTGCACGTGCACGTGCAGGGGGTGGCGTCGGACGGCCGCGCCTACTCAGCGGGCGATCCCGACCTCGTCACCTGGGTGCACACGACCGAGATGTGGAGCATCTTGCGCTCCTACCAGCGCTATTCACTGCGGCCCCTGCTCGCGGAGGAAAAGGATCGCTACCTCGCTGAGGTCGCCGTGCTCGGCGAGCGCCTCGGCGGCCGCGAGATCCCCGAGCGCGTCTCTTCGGTGCGGAGTTATTTCCGCGCGGTTCATCCCGCTCTGTCCGCCACCCCCGCCGCCAAGGAAGCGGTCGCCTTCCTCCGCCAGCCGCTCGGGACCTCGCGATCAGACCAGATGGCCCACCGCATCATCTCGGCGGCTGCGATCGAGCTCATGCCCACCTGGGCACGGCAACTTCTCGGGCTTCGGCTATGGCCGCCGAGCTCCGCCGGCATCGTGCCGGTCGCCGGACCGCTGCTCACCCGCGCCGCCGCGCTCAGCCTGGCGGGGGTGCTGCGCAACGTCGTCGGTCCTTCACTCGTGCACGCGGCGGCCACCGCGCGCGTGCACGCCTCTGCAGCATGAGCAGCCCGCTTGAGCAGGCCCGGGACCGGCTGGAGCGGAGTGGGCAGCTAGCACTTAGTAGAATCGAGTGCCAGTGATGACCCCCCATCGGCACGGTCGGTGCCGCCGGGCGGCGGTCGTGTGCGTCGGAACGAGGAGCGACGTGGAACAGCTCGACCCAAGGAAGTCGGCAATCCTCCGACGAGTGGTCCGCGAGCACATCGAGACCGCCCAGCCGGTTGGCTCGGCGCATGTGGTCCAAGACCCTTCCATCGACGTCTCGCCCGCGACCGTGCGGGCGGACATGTCCGCGCTCGAGCGCGAGGGCTATCTCACCCATCCCCACACGAGCGCTGGCCGGATCCCCACCGAGAAGGGCTACCGGTACTTCGTCGACCACATCGCCGACCCCGAGGCCCTCGACCCCGCCCGCCAGATGCAGGTTGCGGACTTCTTCGCGCGGGCCCAGGACGAGCTCGAGCACATGCTGCGCGACACCACCCAGCTCCTCGCGCACCTGACCGACTACGCGGCGGTCGTCGTCGCCCCGTCTCACGCTGGCTTGAACGTGCGCTCCTGCCTGCTCACGGGCCTGTCACCGGGCGTGGCACTGCTCGTCGTCGTGCTGTCAAACGGGGCCGTGGAAAAGCACGTCGTCCACATCGACGACGATGCCGAGACCGAACAGATCGACGCCGCGAGCCGCCTGCTGCGCGAGCACCTCGAGCATCAGACGATCGGCCAGATCTCCTCGCCGGCCCCGAGGGATGATGACCGTGCCGTCGACCGGATCGTCGATCGCTGCTGCCTGGCCTTGGCCGGCAGCGTGCCCTCTCAGAACCCCATCGGCGACGAGGTTTTCGTGGGCGGGACCGACCGGGTCGCCGAGCAGCTCGGGGCCGTCGAGAGCGTCCGTGCGGTGCTGTCGATCCTCGAGCAGTCCTTCGTCGTGGTCTCGCTCCTCCAAGGCGTGCTCGGCCAGAGTCAGGGCGTCGCGATCGGCAGCGAGACGGGTCTCGACTCCCTCGCCGAGTGCTCGCTCGTGGTCGCGCCCTACAAGGTGAGTGAAGCGGTCGTCGGCACGATCGGCCTGCTCGGGCCGACGCGGATGAACTACCCGCAGGCGCTCGCCGCCGTCGCGGTGGTCGGCGAGCAGCTGAGCCAGCGGCTGGCGGCCCAGTGAGTCCGGCACGCAGCTACTACGAGATCCTGGGTGTGCGCGCCGAGGCCGACGAGCAGGAACTCAAGCGCGCCTACCGCAAGCTCGCCCGCGAACTGCACCCCGACGCGAACGGCGGCGATCCCGAGGCCGAGGCGCGCTTTAAGGAGGTGACGGTCGCGTACGAGACGCTGCGCGACCCCGAGCGTCGGCGCCGCTACGACCTCTTCGGCGCCGACGGCCCTCGGGCGGCCACCGGGCCGAGCGATCCATTCGGCGGCGGCCTCGGTGACATCTTCGAGGCATTCTTCGGCGGCGGCGGGGGGTTCGGGGCGCCGCGACGCAGCGGCCCGCGGCGCGGCGACGACATCGAGGTGGTCGTCGAGCTGCGCTTTGAGGAGGCCGTCTTCGGCGCCGAGCGTCCCGTCAGTTTGCGGGGCCCCGTCGCCTGTGGCGCCTGCGGGGGCAGCGGCGCGGCCCCGGGCACCCAACCCACCACCTGCGCACAGTGCTCCGGCACCGGTCAGGTGCGCCGCGTGCGACAGTCGATCCTCGGCCAGGTTGTCACGACGACCGACTGTCCACGCTGTCAGGGCATCGGCGAGGTGATCGAGCAGCCCTGCCGGACGTGTCACGGCGAGGGCCGCCTGCTCGACGAACGCACGGTCGAGGTTGAGGTCCCCTCAGGAGTGGACGACGGCACCACGCTGCGGGTCACCGGCGCCGGCGGCGCGCCCGCCCGCGGCGGGGTGAATGGCGACCTCTACGTGCACCTGAGAGTCGCTCGCCACGAGCGCTTCGAGCGCTCGGGCTCGGACTTGGTCACCGTGCTCCACCTCTCGATGGCCCAGGCAGCGCTCGGAGCCGAGTGCATGATCGAGACCCTGGACGGCGCCGCGGAGGCGATCGCGGTGCCGCCGGGCACCCAGAGCGGCAAGGTCGTTCGCCTGCGAGGCAAGGGCGTGCCTTTCGTGCGCGGCCGGGGGCGCGGTGATCTGCACGTGCAACTGGTCGTGGACACCCCCACCGAGCTCTCCAAAGACCAAGAGCAGCTGCTGCGCCAGCTCGCCGCGCTGCGAGGCGAGGAGGTCGCGCCTCCCAACGACGGGGGCTTCCTCTCGCGACTGCGCTCCAGCCTCGGCTGAGGCCATGGTCGACGATGGGTTGCGAGGCGCCGCAGCGCTCGTCTTCGTCGAGGACCTCGCCAAGCCACAGTGCTCGCCCGAAGACGAGCACCATCTCCGCCACGCGCTCCGGCTGAAGGACGGGGAAACGGTCGCGGTGAGCGACGGCCGCGGCGCCTGGCGCCTGTGCCGGGTCGTCTCTCCGGGCCGCTTGGACCGTCACCGACCAGCTGGCGGGGCGTTCGTGCTCGAGCCCAGCTCCGCGGTGCTCGACGACCCGCCCGCTGCGGCGCGCACGGCGGTCGGCTTTTGCCTGCAAAAGGGCGATCGCTCGGACTGGACGGTCCAAAAGCTGACCGAGCTCGGCGTGGACGAGATCATTCCGCTATTGAGCGAGCGCACCGTCGTCCGCCTCGAGGGCGACGACGAGCGGCGCCGTCGCGGCGACCGACTGCGTCGTATCGCCCGAGAGGCCGCCGGCCAGTCGCGCCGCACGTCGTTGCCCCTCGTCGTCGATCCCATGCCACTCGACGAGGCGCTCGAGGGACTCGCCGCCCGCTACGGCGTGGTGCTGGCCGAGCCCGGAGGCGAAGGGCTCGCCGGTGCCCGGGCGGTCCTCGTCGGCCCCGAAGGCGGGTGGTCTCCCACCGAGCTCGCGGCGGTGCCGGGCCGCGTCGGGCTGAGTCGCCACGTGCTGCGGGCCGAGACCGCCGCGATCGTCGCTGGCGTCCTGCTCACGAACGTGCCTTAGGACCCCGGAACGGGGAAGCGAGTAATCTGGGGGCCGCCAACTCGAAGGGGGAGTCGAGGAGATGTCCGAGGAACCTTCCGCGGTCTCGCCGGAGCAGAGCTCGGCCTACGCCGCGGTCGTCGGCGCGCGGCTACGCGCGGTCCGGCGTCAGAAACGGATGTCCCTCCAGGCCGTCGAGGCCGCCTCGGGCCAGGAGTTCAAGGCCTCGGTCCTCGGCGCGTACGAGCGCGGCGAGCGCGCCATCTCGGTCCCCCGCCTCCAACGCCTCGCCCGCCTCTACGACGTTCCCGTCGACCAGCTCCTGCCTGAGGACATGGCGGCGCAGACGAACGGTCACCTCGCCGAGGCAGCGGGCCGCGGCGCCCGCTCCAGCGCGATCCGCATCAACCTCACGGCGCTGCGCGAGGCGCCGGGCGAGCAGGCCGCCGCGCTGCGGCGCTTCCTCGCCGCGATCCAAGTCGAGCGCCAGGACTTCAACGGCGAGGTTCTCACGATCCGCGCCGATGACCTGCGGGTCATCGGGGCGACGTTGGGCCTTGGCACGGCGGAGATGCTCACCAGCCTCGACGACCTGGGCGTCGTCCAGCATCCCTAGGTGGGCATGCCGCCCGGGCCGGGCGTGTACGTGCATGTCCCCTTTTGCGCCTCGCGTTGTGACTACTGCGCCTTCGCGACCTGGACGGACAAGGAGCACCTCGTCGAGGAGTACGTCGCGGCGCTGCTCGCGGAGATCGCCGCGGCCGGGCAGCGAGAGGACCTCGGCCCTGCGGTCAGCGTGTATGTCGGCGGAGGCACCCCCTCGCTGCTTCCCCCAGCCGCGCTCTGCCGGGTGCTCGAGGCGATCGACCGCCAGGAGGGCGCCGAGGTCACCGTCGAGTGCAACCCGGAGTCCACGACGCCCGAGCTCATGGCGGCGCTAGCCGCCTGCGGTGTCGGGCGGATCTCGCTCGGCGTCCAATCGACCGCCCCGCAGGTGCTCGCCGCCCTCGGACGGAGCCAGCATCCCGGCTCGCTGCGGCGCGCCGTGGGGGCGATCGCCGATGCGGGGATCGGCCGCTACAACGTCGACCTCATCTACGGCGCCGCCGGCGAACAAGACGACGACTTCGCGACCAGCTTGCGCGACGTCTTCGCGCTCGACCCCGCCCCGACCCACCTCAGTGCCTACGCGCTCACCGTCGAAGCGGGAACGCCGCTCGCCCGGGACCCGCGCCGGTACCCCGACGACGACGCCCAGGCACGCCGCTACGCCATCGCCGACGAGGCTGCTGAGGCGGCGGGCCTGTCGTGGTATGAGATCTCCAACTGGGCGGTACCCGGCCACGAGAGCCGCCACAACCTCGACTGCTGGCGCCAGGGCGACTACCGGGGCTTTGGCTGCGCGGCCCACTCGCACCGCGGCGGGCGGCGCTTTTGGAACACCGTCTCCTTCGAGCGCTACCTCGCGGCGATCAACGAGCGGGGAGCGGCACTTGGCGGCGAGGAGGTCCTCGACGCGCAGCGCCGCGCCGAGGAGGCCCTCGAGCTCTCAGTGCGGACGCGTTGGGGCGTTCCCGTGGGGGCAGTATCGGGACCCGACCGTCGCCTGCTCGTCGAGGACGCCGGACTGCTCGAGAACCGCGGCGATCGCCTCGTGCTCACCCGAAAGGGCCGCATTCTCGCCAATGAAGTGGCGGTGCGCCTGCAGGTGCCAGCCGTCGAGTACCCGAGCGCGCCAAACGTGCCGAGTGTGACCAACAGGTGACGAGGTGCGCCGAAAGGGCGTCAACTGACTACCAGGGCGCATGCAGGGTACGGGAGGTGCATGGAAGCTACGCCCCAGTGGATCAGCTCCAAGGAGGCCGCCCGCTACCTCGGCGTCAACTTGAGGACGCTGTACCGCCTCATCGACGAAGGCGCGATTCCCGCCTACCGCTTCGGTCGGGTCATCCGCTTGATGGCGCGCGACCTCGAGGGTTTCATCGAGCAGTCGAGGATCGTCCCGAGCAGCGCTCCCGCCGAGGCATCAGGACGGCCCCGTCTCCACGCCGCCAGCTGAGCCGGCCGTCGCGGCGGCCAACGCGTTGAGCGCGTGCCCGTTCTGCGGGATCGCCGCCTCTCGGGCGGCGGCACCGATCTTCGCCGAGGACGGCGAGACGCTCGCTTTTGCCGATCTCACCCCGCAGGCGCCACTGCACGCGCTCGGGATCCCCAAGCGCCACATCGAGCACTTCGGGTCGCTCAAGGCGCGAGACGGCGAGCTGCTCGGCCGCCTCGCGCAGACCGCCCAGCGCGTCGCCGAGCAGGCCGGTCTTGGGACACGCGGCGATCGCGTCGTCTGCAAGATCGGACCTGATGCGGGCAACAGCGTCGCCCACCTGCACCTGGCCTGCTCGGTGGCCGGCAACTCGCCTGGCCAGCGGGCTCGGCGGCGCGCGCCGACGTCCCTTGTTGCTGGTAGCGTCACGACGTCACCGTGACCGCCAACCACCTCGACTTCCACGTGCCGGGCAACGACTTGATGATCGGCTTGCTCGGGCAGCGGGACGAGCTGCTCCGCCTGATCGAGCGCGAGTTCTCCGACACGGCGATCCACGTGCGCGGCAACGCGATCACGATCGATGGCCCGAGCGCCGCTGAGGTGCGCCAGGTCTTCGCCGAGCTCGTCGTCTTGTTAGAAGCCGGCGAGAGCCTCGACGAGGCCGGGCTGCGCCGGGCGATCGAGATGGTGCGGGCGCATGAGCGCCCCTCAGAAGTCCTCACCGCCGAGGTCCTGCGGGGCGCGCGCGGCAAGGCCGTCCGCCCGAAGACCCCCGGCCAGAAGCGCTACGCCGAAGCGATCGCCAAGAACACGCTCACCTTCGGCATCGGTCCGGCGGGCACCGGCAAGTCCTACCTCGCCGTGGCGCTCGCGGTGCAGGCGCTGCAGGCCAAGGAGGTGAGCCGGATCCTGCTCACCCGCCCGGCGGTGGAGGCGGGCGAGCGGCTCGGCTTCCTCCCCGGGGACCTGATGGCCAAGGTGGACCCCTATCTCCGGCCGCTCTATGACGCCCTGTATGACATGCTCGAGCCCGAGGGCACCCAGCGGCTGCTCGAGCGGGGCACGATCGAGGTCGCGCCGCTCGCTTTCATGCGAGGTCGGACGCTCAATTCGAGCTTCATCATCCTCGACGAGGCGCAGAACACGACGCCCGAGCAGATGAAGATGTTCCTCACGCGCATCGGCTTTGGCTCAAAGGCAGTGATCACCGGCGACGTCACCCAGATCGACGTGCCTGGCGGCCGTTCAGGGCTCGTCGGTCTGGAGTCGATCCTCTCGGGAATCGAAGGCCTCGCCTTCGTCCGCCTGCAACGGGCCGACGTCGTCCGCAACCGCATCGTGCGCGACATCGTCTCGGCCTATGAGGTGCACGAGGCGGGCTTTGCCAATCAAGAGGCCTGAGATGGCCCCAAGGGTCTTTGTTGCCAACGAGCAGTCGCAGCGACCGGTCGACTGCGAGGCCTGGGCACGCCTCGCCGAGCAGGCGCTCGCGGCCGAAGGCGTCAAGGAGGGCGAGCTCAGCGTGCTCTTCGTCGACGCCGAAACGATCACCTCGCTGAACGAGCGATTCCTTGGTCATGAGGGCCCGACCGACGTCCTCTCCTTCCCGATCGACGAGGTGCGAAGCGTCCCCGCCGCGCCCGAGCCGAGCGCTCCAGGCGGCCACCGCAGTGGCGACGAGGGCGATGACACCAGCGGCGCCCCCGTGCTGCTCGGCGACGTCGTGATCTGCCCGGACGTCGCGTTCGCCAATGCCCCCGAGCACGCCGGCACCTACGACGACGAGCTCGCCCTCCTCCTCGTGCATGGCATCTTGCACGTCTTGGGGCGCGATCATGAGATCGAAGAGCAGGCAGAAGAGATGGAGGCCCGCGAGCAAGAGCTGCTCTCCGCCTTCCACCGGCCCGGGCAAGCGCCCCTCGCCCCGTGATGCTCGCCGCCAGCCTCGGCGCCCCCGATGCCGGGCTGCTCATCGCCGTCCTCGTCCTGCTCGGCCTCTCGGCAATCCTGGCGCTGGCCGAGACGAGCCTCGTGCGCACGACGCGGGGTCGGGCCCGCGCGCTCGAGGAGTCGCACCGCCACGGTGCCCGAAGCCTCGCCCGTCTCGTGGAGGACCCCGAGCGCTTCCTCGCCCCGGTGCTGCTGCTCGTCCTCATCTGCCAGCTCGTCGCCGCCACCTTGGTCGGTGTCGTCGCCTCGCGCCTGTTCGGCGCCGCGGGAGTGGCAATCGCTACCGCGTTCGAGATCATCGTCATCTTCGTGGTCGGCGAGGCCGTCCCCAAGCAGTGGGCGGTGCGCCACCCTGACCGAGCCGCGCTGCTCACGGCGCCGCTCGTCACCGCGCTCACCCGCTTCCCCCCGATCCGCGCGGTCTCGGCACTGCTCATCGCGCTGGCGCGGCTGCTCACTCCCGGCGGCACCGGCACCTCCAATGAGCCCGACGTGAGCGAGTCCGAGCTGCTCGCGCTGGCGTCGGTGGCCGTCGACGAGGAGGTCATCGAGCGGGAGGAGCGCCAGCTCATCTCGCAGGTCTTCGACTTCGGCGACACGATCGTGCGCGAGGTGATGCGCCCGCGTCCCGACGTGGTGGCGGTCGAGTCCTCGCTGCCGGCGGGGGCGGCGCTCGAGCGGTCGATGGCTGCTGGACTCTCGCGGCTTCCCGTGTACGCAGGCAATGTCGACAACGTGCTCGGCATCGCCTACACCCGGGACTTGATGCGCGCGATCCGAGACGGCCACGAGCTCGTCGCCGTCGGCGAGCTCGCACGACCCGCCCATTACGTGCCAGAGACCAAGCGCGTCGCCCCGCTGTTGCGCGAGATGCAGCAGGGCAAGTTCCATCTCGCCGTCGTCGTGGACGAGTACGGCGGGACCGCCGGCCTGGTCACGCTGGAGGACCTGATCGAAGAGCTCGTGGGCGAGATCGCCGACGAGTACGACGTGGAGGAGCCCTTGATCGAGTCGCTCGGCGACGGCACCTACCGGGTCTCGGCCAAGATGCCCGTCGATGAGGTGAACGAGCTGATCGCCGCCGACTTGCCCGTCGGGGACTGGGACACGATCGGCGGCTTGGTGCTGCACCTGCGCGGCCAGGTCCCCCAAGAGGGCGAGGCGGTCCATTGGGACGGCTTCGCCCTTGTCGCCGAGCGCGTGCAGCGCCGCCGGATCGGCGCCGTGCGCATCACGCGCACCGCCGAGGAGGACGGCGAGGACGCTGACCGCGAGGTCGCGGGCAGCTACGAGGACGATCCGACCGGCGCGGACGCGCCGATCTTGCCGGTGCGAGAGCTGCAGTGAGCGCTCCCTTCCGCTCGGGCTTCGTCTCGGTCGTCGGCCGGCCGAACGTCGGCAAGTCGAGTCTCCTCAACCGCATCTGCGGCGCCAAGGTCTCGATCACCTCGGCGACGCCGAATACGACGCGCACCCGCGTGCGCGGCGTGCGCACCGGGGTGGGCTACCAGGTGGTGTTCGTCGACACTCCGGGCATCCACAAGCCACGCACGGCGCTCGGCGTCCGGCTCAACGACACGGCCGCCGGCACCCTCGAGGACGTGGACATCTGTCTGCTCGTCGTCGATGCCACCCAGGCGATCGGACCGGGCGACCGCTTCGTGGCCGCGCGGGTGCCGAGCGACGCCGTCGTCGCGGTCAACAAAGTCGACGCAGCGCGCCCCGCCCAGGTCCTCGAGCAGCTCAAGCGGGCAGAGCGGGAGCTTTCGATCTCCCGCGCCGAGTACTTCCCCGTCTCGGCGCGCACCGGTGCCGGGGTCGAGGACCTCGTGGCCCATCTCACGTCGCGCCTGCCCGAGGGCCCCGCCTTCTACCCGAAAGACACGGTGCGCGACCTCCCCGAGCCCTTCTTTGTCGCCGAGCTCGTGCGAGAACAGCTCCTGCGCCAGGCGCGCGAGGAGCTTCCCCACTCGATCGCCTGCACCGTGACCGAGTGGGAGTGGCCATACATTCGCTGCGAGATCCTCGTCGAGCGCGAGTCGCAAAAGGCGATCGTCGTCGGCAAGAAGGGCAGCGTGCTCAAGGCCGCCGGATCGGCGGTGCGCGCCGTGCTTCCGCCCGGCGCCTATCTCGACTTGCACGTGCGCGTGGAGCGCGACTGGCAGCGCCACCGAGAGATGATCGAGCGCCTCGGCTATTGACCCATCGCCGGGCGGCCGTCAAGGCCGCCGCGGGCCGGCCGGTGTCGGTGCGCGAAGCGAGCGCAGGAAGGCCTCCACCTCGCTGCGCACCTTGGTGCGGCGCAGCGGCGGCAGCGCCCGGACGAGGTCCCAGCGGTAGGTGGCGGTGGCAAGACGCGAATCCAAGACCGCGACCACGCCGCGGTCCTCGCCGTGGCGGATCAGTCGGCCAGCGCCTTGGGCGAGCAGGCTGGCAGCTCGCGGCAGGTCGACGACCCCGAAGGCGGCCGCTCCGGCCCGCTCACGCCGTGCGGAGATGAGCGGATCGTCTGGGCGGGGAAAGGGGATCCGGTCGATGATCACGCACGACAGGCTGGAGCCTGCCACGTCGACCCCTTGCCAAAAGCCCATCGTCGCGAACAAGCAGGTCTCCTCCTCTGAGCCAAAGCGTGAGAGCAGCGCGCCCTTCGGACCTTCTCCTTGGGTCAAAATCGGCACGGACAAGCGCTCTCGCATCGCGGCAGCGGCGCGTTCCATCGCCGCGCGGCTGGTGAACAGCACGAGGCTGCGACCTCCGGCCGCCTCGATCAGCGCCGCGATCTCCTCATGCACCGCGCGCTCGCTCTCAGGCCGACGACGATCCGGCAGGTGGGCGGCGCAGTAGAGCAGGCCGAGGCGCTCATAGGCAAAGGGGCTGCCGACATCGATCTCGTCAGTCTCGCCCGGGGGGGCACCGAGCCGGGCGCCGAGGCCCGGAGGGATCGTGGCGCTCGTCAGGACGACGGTCCGTTTCGCGAATAGCTGCTCGGCAAGGTGCGGCGCGACATCGATCGGCGCTCGGACGATCGCCGGGCGAGCGCCGCCCGCGATCCAGCAGACGTCGTCGTCCCCCCGGGCGAGGAGATCGCCGACGTCCTCGCGCAGCCGCCCGGTGACAAGCAGGGCCCGGCTGAGCATGCCCTGCACCTCGGCGTTGCCGCCCTTTGCCCGCGAGGCCTCGTTTGCCTGCCGCAGGCGATCCTCGAGCTTGGCGATGCGCCCGCCGAGCAACTCGAGCAGGCGCTCGAGTTCGGGCTCGCGGTGGCGCAGGCGTCCCTCGCCCCGCTCGGCGAGCGCGCCCTCGAGCGCGTCCGCGCTTTGCAGGAGGTCGTCGAGCGTTGGCTCGCTCGCCCCGCGACGGCGCCGGCCGCCGACCACCGCGGTGTTGGCGAGGGCCGCCGCCGCCCGGATGCGCCCTGGTGAAAGGACCGCTCCCAGGCAGTCGGTGATGACGTCCTCGAGCGCATGCGCCTCGTCGACCACGAGCGCGTCGTAGTCGTCGAGCACCGCACCGAGCGCCGCGATGTCGGCACCGAGCAGGTGGAGGTTGGTGACGACGACATCGGCGGCGGTCGCCTTGGCACGAGCGCGCTCGGCGAAGCAGGACTCCCCCGACGGGCAGCGGCTCGCTCCGGGGCACTCTTCTGCTGACATCGCGAAGCTCGACCACACCGCGGCATCGATCGGCTCGGCGAGCTCGGACTGGTCACCGCTCTCGGTGGTCTCGGCCCACTCAAGCAGGGCGCGCACTTGGCGTGCCCGCCAGGACGGCTCGCCCGCCGGGGTGACGAGCTGGCCCTGCGCCCCGAGCGCGCCGGACTCAGCGATGCGCTGGCGGCACAGGTAGTTGGAGCGCCCCTTCAAGACGGCGTAGGAGAGCGGGCGTCCCATCGCCGCGGCGAGCAGCGGCAGGTCCTTCTCGGCCAGCTGGTCCTGGAGCGCCTTGGTCGCCGTCGCCACGACCACCCGCTTGCCCGAGCAGATCGCCGGCACGAGATAGCCGAGGGATTTACCCGTCCCGGTTCCCGCTCGGACGATCAGGTGCCGCCCGGAGGACAGCGCGGCCTCGACCGCCTCGGCCATCTTGCGCTGGCCCTCGCGTGGCTCGCCTCCTCGCGGCAGCCGGGAGACGACCTGCGCGAGGACGTCGGCCGCCTGCTCGCTCACGGCCATGATGCTGCCAGCAGCTCGCCCCCCGCCGCACGCGCGCGTTGCTCGATCGCCGCCGCTGCGGCGGCACGGGCGGACTCGAGATCGGTGAGCTCGTGCTCGAGCGCGCTCGCCGGGGGCGTGAGGATGACCAGCACGACCCGCGCCACGGCGCGGCCGAGCGCTGCCTCGAGCGCCAGCACGTAGGCACCGAGCTGGGCGCGGGCGCGCTCGACCACCCCAGCCGTGGCAACCTCGTCCCCGAGCGCCCCGGTCTTGTAGTCGACCACGACCATGCCTGCGGGCGTCATGAAGCACAGATCGACGACGCCGTCGATGAGCACACCCCGCGAAGAGAACGAGAAGGGCAGCTCGCGGCGCAAAGAGGCGAAACTTGCCGCCTCGCGCACGATCGGCGAGGCCAAGGCGGCGGCCGCAAGGCGCGCCACCGTGCCAGCGGCATCCGGGCAGTCGTGCGCGACGGCAAAGGCCGTCGAGAGCTCATCGAGATTCGCCGCTCCGGGGAGGTCGACCCTTTCGAGCACCTGGTGTGTGGCCCGGCCGATCGCCGCCATCTCGGCTCGCCGTGCCGCGTGCTGCGGTGCGGCACCCTCGGCGAGCTCGCTCGGAGCGATGCGCACGACGCGCCCGAGGCGCCCGAGCAACGAGCGCCGGCGCGCCACCCACTCCTCATAGGCGGCCAGCCCGCTGGCGCGCTCCACCGCCGATCGCGGTGGCAGCGCCGGACGCCTGTGCCGGGCGAGACGCGGCGCCAACACCTCGCTCGCTTCGCCGAGCGGACCGCACGCCGCAATCAATTCGGCGAGTGAGGCGGCTGAGGCGCTTGCCGCGGGCTGGTGGACCAGGGACACGATGAGGTGGTCCTGGGCACGCGTGGCACCGACGTAGGCGAGGCGCAGCTGCTCGTCGCGTAGCGCCTTTCGCTCCTCAGCGAGTGCCGTCGCAAAGCCGGCGGTGGCGAGCCCTTCGCGCACCCGCGCCTCGAGGTGCCCACCACTCCCGCGCAGCAGCGTCACCCCCGCCGCCGGACGCGGCCGGGCGCCAAGATCGCCGAGCACGACGACGGGGAATTCCAGGCCCTTGGCGGCATGCATCGTGAGGACGACGACGGCGTCCTCATTGTCTTCGAGCACCGTGACGTCGGCCGCGCGACTCGTCGCCCGGCGCTGCATCCAGTCCACGAACTCGCGCACACCCCCACCACCGGCGAGGCTGAACTCCACACCAGCCGCGCGCACCGCTTCGAGGCGGCGCAAGGCATCCTCGCGTCGCTCGGTGAGCGCGTGCAGCTCGAACAGGCGTGTTGTCGCCAAGAGGTCCTCAAGCACATCGAGCGCCGAGTGAGCGCGCGAGCGCGCGAACCACTGCGCGAGGCGCCCGAGCGCATCGTGCACCGCTTCGGCGCCCGGCACGATCGGCGCCATCGCGCTGGCGCGAAAGCGCCCCCCTCCTTGGCGGTAGACGAAAAGGGTCGCATCGTCGATCCCGAACGCTGCGCTTCGCAGCGCAGCGACCACCGCCCGCTCGTCGCCGGGATCGGCGACGGCCCGCAGGCAGGCAAGGAGATCATGGACCTCCTCGGCGCCAAGGACCAGGCTCGCGGACGCCAGGCGATAGGGGAGGTGCGCGTCCTCGAGGGCGGACTCGACTTCGGCGAGGCCGGTGCGACGGGTGACCAACAGCGCGATGTCCCCGTAGCGGGCGGGGCGAGCACTCGGGCCGCTCCCGACGCGCCAACCCTCTTCGACAACTTGGGCGATCGCGTCCGCGATGAGGCGCGCCTCCTCCTCGCGACGTTCGCTCGCCGGGCGCTCGTGCGCTCCGCCGATGAGGTGGACCGCCGGCCCGTCCCCCGGCTCGCGCTCGGCCACGAGCCGGACACCTTCGAGATGAGCTTGACCATCACCCTGGGCGACGGAAAAGAGCGTGCCGAAGACCTCGTTCACATAGCTGAGCACGCCAGGGACCGAGCGGAAGTTGGTGACCAGCCGGCTCGGCGCGCCGGCAAGCTCGAGGCGAGCGCGCTCATAAAGGGCGATATCGGCGCCGCGGAAGCGGTAGATCGCCTGCTTGGGATCGCCCACGAAAAAGAGTCGTCCAGGCTCGGCTTCGCTCGCACCAGGAGCGGACGCGAGCAGCTGGAGGATCTCGTACTGCAGCTCATCGGTGTCCTGGAACTCATCAACGAGCACCCGAACGTACCGATCGCGCGCTGCTTGGCGCCGATCGGCCCGGTCGCGCAACAGGTCGCGACACAAGACCAACAGGTCGTGGAAGACAAGCGTCCCGGCCCGGCGACGCTGTGCCGCCTGCTCTTTCGACCAGCGCTGCAAGCGGGCGAGGAGGTCCGCCAGCACAAGGTCCCCGAGCTCCGCGAGCGCCTCGGTCCGCAGTTCGCCGAGCGCGGCGAGGGCCGCGCGCGCCTCGTCGACGCCACAGCCCTCCCACGCCTCCTTGCGGCCGAGCTGGCCCGGGCGCACCACGCCGAGCGCTGCGAGCCACGCGACCTCGTCCACCCAGTCCTCGCCGGCGCGGACGCCCGGAGCCTCCCCTAGCCGACCGATCGCCTCGACGAGCCGATCCTGCTCGTCGATGCAGCAGGAGCTGAGCGCCAGCACCGCCTTGAGCTGCTCGCGCGCCGCTGCCGCGAGGCGCCCTGCCGTCGCGGCGAGCACACCGGCCGGGGGCGTTGGGGGGCTCGGGAGGTGCCAGTGCTCGTCCATCTGGCGGGCAAGGCCGCGCAGGTTGGCCACGGTGATCCCGAGCGCGAGGGCGCCGCGCACGGTCTCATGTGCCGTCTCGTCCTCGAACAAGGCGTCGAGGAAGCCAGCAAAGCGCTCTTCGAAGGCGATGTCCGCGCGTACCTCGTCGAGCACCTCGCTGCGCAGCGGCAGCCCGGCCGCCAACGGATCGTCGGCGAGCAGGCGCTGGGCAAAGCCGTGGATGGTGGTGATCGCGGCCTCGTCGAGCTCGTCGAGCGCGCCCACCAGCAGCGGGTCGTTCGGCTCGCTCGCGAGCAGCTCCAACAGTCGCGATCGGATGCGCGCGCGCAGCTCGCCCGCCGCCGCCTCGGTGAAGGTGATCGCAGCAATTGCCGAGAGCGGGCAGCCCGAGCGCACCAGGCAGAGCACGCGCTCGACGAGCGCCCGCGTCTTTCCCGTCCCGGCGCCCGCCTCGACGAACAACGTCGCTCCGAGGTCGCGCGCCACCCGATCGCGGTCGGCGGCATCGGCGAGGTCGTGGCCACTCATGGCGTTTGGCCTTCGACCATCGCCACATAGGCACCGAGTCGTTCGTCGCGCCGTGCCATCTCCCATTGCCGGCGGCGAGCACCCGGGCAGACGCCGGTGTAGTCGCAAACGCGGCAGTTCTCGAAGTCCTCGCTTCCCGACGCCCCCGGGCGCATCGGGAAGACACCGGCTTGGATCGCGCCGGCGAGGACGTCGAGCACCTCCCCGAAACGCTCGGTCGTGACGCGATCGAGGCTGACCTCGAACTCGCCGCGGGTGCGGCCGACCATGCGGTAGGCCGCGCGCACCGCCGTGGTGCTGTGGCCAAAGGCCGCTCGGGCGGCGAGCGCGTAGATCGGCAGCTGCAGGTGGCGTCCCCGATTGACCGGATCCTTGCGGAGGCCGCGGTAGGGCTCGGGCGATCCGGTCTTGTAGTCGATGACAAAGAGCGCGCCGTCGGCGGACCGATCGACGCGATCGATGCGGCCGCGGAACTCGACTGTTGCACCCCTGGCCGGCCAACTGACCGGGGCGACACCGTCGTAGCCGAACGCGTGCTCGACGGCGATGGGGACCGTTCCGGCCCGCCGGCGCTCGGCGAGCGCCTGGCGCTCGTCTTCGAGCCAGGAGAGGATCTGGCGTTGCTCGTGCTCCCACAGCAGTGCCTTGCCCGTAAGCCCGCGTCGCTCGACGCGTCGGAACTGCTCGTTGGCGATCTCGAAGAGCCGCGGTCGCGACCCCGCCGTGGCAGGGCCGGGCTCGGGGAGCGGGGCGGACGCGAGCTGCTCGGCGACAAAGCGCTGCAAGATGTCGTGCACGAGTACGCCGCGATCTTTGGGCTCAAGGACGAGGCGCCGCTCGGGCTCCTCGAGCACCTCGCAGGCGAGCACCGAGCGTAGGAAGTAGCGGAAGGGGCAGGCTGCGTAGTGCTCGAGCGCGGTGGCCGAACCGAGCCGGACCGGCGCCGCGCGAAGCGCGGCCAGGTCGCCCGAGTAAGGGCCAAAGCGCCGCGCCGCGCGGGCCGCCAGCGCCGCCGCCTGCGTCGACAGCCCGAGCGCGGCGACAAGGGTCGCGCGGTCAGCCTCGGCGCCGTCGAGATCTGCGAGCGCGACGAGCGCCGCTTCGCGCGCTGAGAGGGGGCGCTGCTCGTCCCTCACGCCGAAGAAGTCGCCGAGCGGCTGGAGAGGCTGCTCGGGGGCACCGACCAGCCAGCGGCAAGGCTGACGGGTCCTCCCGTCGCTGCGCGGATAGCTGACGAGCGAGGTCGAAGCGCTCGCCAGCACGAGTGCCAGTCGGCGGCGTTCGCGCGCGAGCGGAGGGACATCGTCGATCTCGAGCTGTTCTTGGATGCGGCCGGTGAGCAGCGAACGCTGCACACTCCGGCCGGGGAGGTTGCCCTCGGCGGCGCCGAGCACGACGATGAGCTCGAAGCCCGCCCCGATCCCGGCGTCGAGGTCCCCGATGAGTAGGCCACAACCCGGGCGCCCGCGCGAAGTTGAGCGTCGCCGTGCTGCCCGGGAGAACGCTGCGGCGTAGTCATCGTGACTGGGGGTTCGGTCGATTCCCTCGAGTGCCGCGAGCGCGTCCAGCAGCTCCAAGACGGCCTCGCGTCCAGCGGGCGGCTCTTGAAGCGCCATCGTCGCCGGCACGAGATAGCGCGCCAGCGCGCTCCGAGCCCACGCGCTACGAGCCGCCCATCCCGCTTCGGCGCGCCACCCGCTGACGTCGGCTGCGAGCAGGTCGACCGCATGCGCGAGCGCCGCGCACTCCGCCGCGGTCGACTGCTCGCCGCGCTCGCGCGCTTCGGCCGCTGCTCCCTCGAGTTGCCATCGCCACTGGGCCGCCGTGCCGGCGACAATCCCGGCCAGCCTGCTGCAGCGCTCCCACGCGCCGAGCACCTCTGCTCCCGACACCATTCCGGTCGCCGCCGCCAGCAAACCGAGGACGCTGCGGCGCTCCATGGTCTCCTGCGCTGCCAAAGCGAAGAGTCGCTCGAGCACGACGGCGCTCGGCGAGGAGAACAACGGCAGCCCTGATGGCCCATGTGCCGCAATGTCGGCGCCGTCGATGCCGAGGGCGGCGAGCCCGTTCCAGATGAGCGTGAGATAGGGCTCCGGGCTCGCATACAAGAGCGCGCACCGCTCCGGCGCCACCCCGCGCTCGAGCGCCGCGACGATGCTGGCGAGACCGGCACGCACCTCGGCGGCGGGATTCTTCGCGACACGCACCGTGGTGGCCCTGAGCGGCGCCGCGAGCGCCAGGGCGCCGGTGCGCGCCGCGGCGACGGGCACCGACCCGGCAAGGCGCGCCGCGAGGTGCTGAACGGCCGTATCGCCCGTCGCGTCGCCACAGCGCGCGAGCACCACCACGACGTCGTAGCGCGCCCCCAGCGCTTCGAGCAGCGCCAGCTCGCGGGGGCGCAGACGCTCGGGGAGATACGCGATCACCTGGCCGAGGACGATCGAGGGCGTGCCGCCCAAGAGCCGCTCGCTTGCCGCTGCGCAGACCTCCGCGTCGTCGTAAAAGCCCTCCATGAGAAGTGCCTCGGCGGCGCTGAACCAGGCCGCCAGCTCGCCCCCGAGTCCTCTTGTTGCCGCGAGCTCGTCAAGGAGCCCGGCTGGCCCCCACCGGAGGTCCTCGTAGGCATCGACGAGCGCGTCCTCGGTGGAGCCGTGCTCGGCGACCGCGGCCAGTGAGCCCGGTGCCCTGCGCAGCACGCGGCGCAGGGCACCGGCGAGCACGGGTCGGCTCAGCCGACGCCTCCCCATTGCGAGCAAGGCTGGTTCGGCGAGCCGGCGGGCGAGATCGACCGCCGTCTCGAAACTCACCCCGACCAGCGGGCGCGCTGAGGAGCCAATGAGCTGCTCGCGCACCAGCATTGCCACCGCCCGGCTCCGGGCGAGCACGCGCGCCGGGGCAGGCACGCCGTCGACCTCGGGTCGGCGATCGAGCAGGTGGACCAGGTGGCTCGGTGCAGCGTCGATCATCACGATGTCGATCCGGATCGCCACGCCGGCGATGCTACGACCCGGCTGTCGCACTCCTTGGCCCGTGCGCAACGACCCGGCGGTCGAGACGACCGGCCAGTGCCTCGGCGAACTGCTCCCACGTCCGATCGCCCATGACCCACAGCCAACTCTCATAGGCGAGCTCGGAAATCACCGCGGCGAGCAGGCAAGGAGTCGGCCCGGCGATCTCGAGGCCGTCGAGCGACGGCCACAGGTTCTCGCACAAGGACGTCACGATCTCGACCCGAGCCGCGCGTGGGTCCTCACCAGCGAGGCGCCGCAGTGCCACTTGCGCACCGGCAGGCTCTGGCGGCGACCAGGCGGGGCTGTTCATCGGCCCGCCCAGTGCGGCGCCCGTTCACCGCCCTCGTAGAAGGCGGCGTGCTCGGCGTAGTCGATGAACATCGGCCCGTTCAGTTCAAAGGGACGGGCAAGCGCTCCATCGGCGATCCGCCGATCGAGCGCGTCGAGCTTGGCCAGCGCCTCGGGTCGTGAGATCGGCTCCATCTCGACCTCAGTGGCGATCCGTCCGAGAGCAGACGCCCCCTGTTCGGTCCGCACAAGCACGCTCGACCAGCCATCCGGGCTCCCGACGCTGCCGACCGAGAGATCGGCGGCACGGCCGAGGAAGTCGGCACACTCGTCGCAGCCCTTCAGCGCCGCGTTGTGGAAGCCCTTCACGGGCTCGTCGAGCATCACCGATCCGTCGCGGCCGAGGACGACAAGGTGGCCGTGAACGACGTCAACCTTGCCGATCGCTCCAAGGTCGATCCCGCGCTCGGTGGCCAGCGACTGCACCATCAAGCGCTCGTAGTCGAAGCTCTTTGAGCACATCAGGGCGATGGTCAACGTCACGGCGTCAACCCGGGAGCTCCCTCGCTGCCAGGCGCGGCGCTGCAGTGCGGTAATCCCTTGGATCTCGCACGGCGTCCCGACCAGCGCGATGCGTGCATCGCTCGATAATCCGGCGCGCTCGAGGTCGAGGGCGGCAAGCGCGAGCGTCTGGTTGTAGAAGCTGCCTGCCGCCTGGCGCAGCTCTTCGGCGCTCGTCGCGACATATGGCACGCCGCGCCACGGCGTGTCAGGGTCTTCCCTGGCGACGAGGGCGCCATCGATCGCCCCGCATTCGAGCGCGGCGATCAGCACCGCTGAGACCAAACCGCCGTCCTGGGCTCCGTACGCCCGCAGGCGCGAGCCCACTCGCACTCGCACCGCCGCCTGCTGGCGCACCTCGCCGAAGTCGGCGGCCACCCCGCTCACGCGCCCTGCCGCGAAGCAGTCGGGCGCTGGAGGGGCCGCGGCAGGGCGGTGCCACGTCGCCTCGTAACGCAGACCGCCACGGGGGCAGAAATCCCAGCACAGCGAGCAACCAGTGCACATCTTGACGAGATAGGGCAGGTCCTTGCTCGACACACCGATCGAGTCCGTCGGGCACGCGGCGATGCACGCCCCGCAACGCACGCAACGATCGGCGTCGATCACGGCCGCCGCAAGCTCAAAGAACCAGGTCTTGCCGGGTGCCTCGGCAATCCCGTTCATCGACTCGCGGATACGGAACGGCGCAGGTGCGAGGTCGGTCATCGTGCTTGCTCCCCTTGTCTTTCCCCCTCGATCACGGCGCGCAGCTCGGCCGGTGAGCGGCGCCGCGCCCAGCCCGAAAAGCGCTCCCCCTCACGGCGCTCGGCAACGTGCCGACCGATCAGTGCGTGCAGGGCAGCGGGCACGTCATCGACCGGCAACGCCCCGACGACGAAGTCGCCAAAGGCGGCCTCGACGCCGAGGCTGCCACCGAGGGCGATGTCGACCGCTTCGACGATCTGGTCCCCGACGTGCGCCGTCTCGCCCCGAAAACCGATATCGGCGATCTGGGGTTGCGCACAGGAGGCCGAGCAGCCCGAAAAATGCATGCGCACGACGGAGGTCTCCGGACGATTCCCCGCACCAGCGCTCCCGCCGAAGTGCTCGGCGAACTCGGCGTCGAGCCGCTCGGCCCACTGCTGTGCCCGGACCTTGGTCTCGACGATCGCGAAACGACAGAACTCGTTGCCAGTACAGGCCACGACGCCACGGGAGAACGGGCCGGGGAAGGGCGAGTGCCGGCCGAAGAATTCCTCGCCGAACGCGGCGTCGACCCGGTGCTCGTCGATGCCCGTGAAGATCAGGTTCTGGTCGGTCGCGAGTCGCAGCCCACCGTCCCCGTAGCTTTCGGCAATCCGGGCTGCCTCGATCAGATCCTCCCCGCGCAAGCGACCAACGGTGACCGAGCAGCCAACTGACACGCGACCCGCTCGACGCTCGGCATGTACGCCGACATGGTCACCGCGGTACCTGCGGGTAAGGGACTCACCCGCTGGCTCGAGCGCAAATCCCGCACGTTCGGCGAGCGCCGCGCGAAAGCCTTCGGGGCCGAGCTCTTGAACGAGGTAGCGCATCCGGCTCAGCCCTCGGTTTTCCCGGTTGCCCAGTTCACCGAAAACCTGGGCGATCGCCCGAGCGCATTCGACCGCCTGATCGAGGCCGACGAAGACGTCGATGTCGCTTGCCATGCGGGCTCCGTCCGACAGGCCCCCGCCCACCAGCAGATTGAAGCCGTAGCTCCCATCCGGTCGTCTCGCTGGCAGCATGCCGACGTCGTTGATCTCGGCCTGGACGCAGTCCTCAAGACAGCCCGTCACGCTCAACTTGAACTTGCGCGGAAGGTTGGCATACTCCCGATTGCCCGTGAAATAGGCGGAAATCGCGTCGGCCACCGGTGACGCATCGAAGACCTCTTCGGCGTCGAGGCCGGCGAGCGGGCAGCAAAGCACGTTGCGCGCCGAGTCGCCACAGGCCTGGATGGAGGTGAGCCCTACCTCCTCGAGCTGATCCCAGATCCTCGGAACGTCTTCGATGCGTACCCAGTGCAACTGGATATCCTGGCGAGTCGTGAGGTCGCAGTAGCGGTCCCCCCACTTGGGATGTGGCAGCGGTCCCTGGGCGTGGCGCTCGACGAGCTCTCCGATCCGACGGGCCTGCGCCGAGCGAAGGCGCCCTCCGGGAATCTTGACCCGAAGCATGAAGGCATTTCCGCCCTGGCGCTGGGGATACAGGCCCACCCACTTCAAGCGCTCCGCCTCTCCCTCGACCCGGGCGATGGCAGCGGCTCCCTCGACCGCATAGACACTGCGTACCGCCGCTTCGACGTCGAGAGGGTGTCGTTCAAGCTTCAGCCGCTCGGTCGCGTTGAGCTCACCGGTGTGGCGGAACGGGGAAAGAAACTCCATGGCGATTCCCCCGGCTCAAAGGTGCAAGCCGCACTCGGTGCGGCTCGATCCGACCCAGCGTCCCGATCGCAGGTCTCCGCCCTCGAGCGGCGGCCGTGTCGTCGGAGCGCAGCCGATCGAGATATAGCCAGCGGCGTTCAGGGGGTGACGGGGCAGGCCCCGTGCGGCGACGTACGCGGCGACGTCTTCCTCGCTCCATGCGACGATCGGGTTGACCTTGACCACGCCCTTGCCGTCATCCCACGCGACCGTACGGGCCGCGGCTCGCGTCGCGGAATCGCTGCGCTTTAGGCCGGTGACCCAGGCGGCGTGTCCCTCGAGCAGTCGCCGCAGGGGTCGCACCTTGCGCAGCTCACAGCACAACGCGCTGCCGCAGGGATGTTCGTCGTCGGACAGCCCTGCGCTCACAACCTCGACGTCGATGCGAGTCACGCGCTCGACCCGACGGAGATAGGCGAGCGTCTCGGGGAAGTGGAAGCCCGTGTCGAGGAAGACCACGCGCACTCCCGGGCGGACGCTCGCCGCGAGATCGACGAGCACGCAATCTTGGAACGAGGACGTCACGACGACCCCGTCGCCAAAGCGCTTAAAGGCCCAGGCGAGCACTGCGGAGGGATCGGCCCCCTCGAGCTCGGTATCAGCCGCAGCGACCTCGTCGAGCAACGCCGCGAGCTCCCGACCAGACGGGCGGCCCCACTGCGCGCTCGGCGCGACCGCGCCGCACGCTTGCTCGATCATCGTGCGCACGCCGCCTCGCTCTCGGGTCGTAACCTATACCTGACCATGTCAGTCAACAATTTATACCTGACTTAATCAGTCAACAATTGGTTCCGCTGAAAAAAGCTTCCGAGCTGGGTTCTTCCGGCCGGAGCATCGTGGAGGAAGGCCCCATGGAGCGTCCCGAGCCCAGCTACCCCGTCGGCCTACGACTGACGGGCCGTCGCTGTCTCGTGGTGGGCGGGGGCGAACTCGCCGCGCACAAGGCGGCCGGTCTCCTCGCGGCGGGAGCACTCGTCACGGTCGTCACCGAGGAACCCGGGGCGGGGCTGTGCGCGCTCGAGGTGCAACTCATCAAGCGCCGCTACCGCCCCACCGACCTTCAGGGATGCTGGCTCGCCTTCGCCGCCTCGGGCAGCGTCACGCTCGACCGTGCCGTCTTCGCCGACGCCGAGGCGGCGGGCATCTGGTGCAACGTGCCCGACGATCTCGCAGCGTGCGCGTTCTACCTGCCCGCGATCGCGCGCGCCGGCCCGGTCAGCCTCGCCGTGAGCAGCGACGGAATGAGCCCGGCACTGTCCTCGTTGCTGCGCGACGAGCTCGCCGTCGCTCTCAGCGACGCGATCGCCCAGGTTGCGGACATCCTCGGCGAGACCAGGCAAGCGCTTCGAGCACAGGGGCGGCCCCTGCACGGCTTGGCTTGGCGCGAGTTCGCCAGCGAGCTGGTCGAGCACGCGCGTCGCGGCACCCCGCTCGCCGAGCTCTCACAGTGCGCAGAGCGCTGGAAGGCACGGGCCAGCACCCTCGGTGACGTGCTGGCCGAGTAGTTTCGCCGACGTGGCAACCGGCGACATCGACCTTGGCCGTGTGCCGCGTCACATCGGCTGCGTCATGGACGGCAACGGCCGCTGGGCGCGCCAACGCGGCCTGGCGCGGACCGAGGGACACGCCGCCGGTGAGCTCGCCATGCTGGAAACGATCGACGGCGCCCTCGAGGTCGGCGTCCAATGGCTCTCGATGTACGCGTTCTCGACCGAGAACTGGCGCCGCCCCGCGGACGAAGTTCGCTACCTCATGCACTTCAACGAGTCGATCCTGCAGCGCCACCGCGACCAGCTGAATGCCAAGGGAGTCCGGATCCGTTTCTCAGGTCGGCGCGACTGGCGGGTACCGCGCCGACTGCTACGGAACATGGACGAGGCAATCGCCCTCACCGCCCACAACCGCACGATGACCCTCACGATCTGTTTCAACTACGGCGGCCGGGCCGAGATCGTCGACGCGGTGCGACGCCTCGTCGCCGAGGGGGTGTCGGCCCAACGGATCGACGAGCGGGCGATTCACAGCCGCCTGTACTTTCCCGACATGCCCGACCCCGACCTCGTCATCCGCACTTCGGGCGAGTACCGCGTGTCGAACTTCTTGCTGTGGGAGCTCGCCTATTCCGAACTCGTGTTCAGCGACGTGCTCTGGCCCGACTTCACCCGCGAGCACCTGTACGAAGCGATCAGGGAATTCCAGCGCCGCGATCGCCGCTACGGCGGGGTGCAGACACGGTGAGCGCCGACGAGCAGCGCCAGCCAGACGAGCCGCGCGCCGAGTCAACCCAGGCAGCTGCGACCAAGGCGCGTGGTTCGTCACAAGCTGGCCTGACGGACTCCACCCCGCCGAGCCCTGGCGCTGGCACGCCAGAGGCGCTCACCGCTCCCCCCCGAGAGGCGACCGGCGCAGCGCCGGGCGCTCGTCCTGTTATCTCCAAGCGCCGTTGGGTGTGGGATCACATCGGCAGGATCTCGGGGATCGTCCTCGGGCTCCTCCTCACCGCAGTGCTCTGCCTGCTCATGGCCGCGGGCTACAGCGCAGCCGGCTTCCTCCTCTTGCTCGTGCTCGGCGGCATGGTGATGATCGCCGTCGGGGGCCGGATCCACGGGAGGTAGCAGTGGCGCAGTACCGCGACGAGGGCGTCGTGATCCGGACGATCCGCATCGGCGAAGCCGACCGCATCGTCACGATGGTCTCGCCCGAGCACGGCAAGATCCGTGCGGTCGCCAAGGGGGTTCGAAAGACCAAGAGCAGGATCGGCGGCCGCCTCGAACCGCTCAGCCACGTCGCGCTGCTCTGCTGGCAAGGTCGCGAGCTCGACGTGGTCACCCAGGTGGAGCTGATCGACGCGTTCCGCCCGGTGCGCGAGGACCTGCAGCGCCTCAGCGCGGCGATGACGATGCTTGAGATTGTCGAGCAATTCTCGCTCGAGAACCACCCGATGCCCGAACTGTTCACCATGTTGGTGCGCGCGCTCGAGACGCTCGAGCGCACCGGTGCCCCGATGCTGCTCGGCGCTTTCTGTTGGAAGGTGCTCGCCCTCGAGGGTTTCTCCCCGGTGGTGAGCGCCTGCGCCCGCTGCGGCGACGGCGGCGAGCTCGTCGCCTTCGATGCTGCCGAGGGCGGCTTTTTGTGCCGGCGCTGTCGACGCGGCCAAGCCGCCTCGCCCGGCGCCGTCGATTTGGTGCGGCGGGTGCTCGGCGGCGGACTCTCCGGGGTGCTGAGCGAGCCCTTCGGGCCGGCCGCCCAGGAGATGGAGCACCTCGCGACGACTGCGATCGAGCTGCACCTCGATCGCCGGTTGCGGTCCACTCGCCACCACCTCGCCGAGCCGAACGCTTCGTAGGTAGCTGTGCGCGCTGGAGGGCACGAAGAGATGGGCGACGGCCCGTATCGCTAAGCGGGGCACCGACCAGGTGAGCCAGGCGGTACCTTGCCTTCCATGGCGATCGCCGACGAGGACGTCGCCCAGGTGCGAGCGGCCACCGACCTCGCCGCGCTCATCGGCGAGCACACGGCCCTAAAACGCGTCGGGCGTCGCTATGTCGGTCTGTGCCCCTTCCACGCCGAGCGCTCGCCGTCTTTCTCGGTCAACGCCGAGGAGGGCCTCTATTACTGCTTCGGCTGCCAGGCATCTGGCGACGCGATCAGCTTCGTTCGGGCAACAGAGGGGTGTGATTTCGTCGACGCCGTGGAGCGCCTTGCCGGGCGTGCCGGCATCACCTTGCGAGAGACCGACGACCCCGCCGCAGCCCGCGAGCGCGGACGACGCCAGGAGCTGCTCGCGGTGATGGACGCCGCGGCGAACCTCTACCACGAGCACCTGCTCTCTCACCCCGCTGCTGCCGCAGCCCGCCACTACCTAAGATCGCGGGGCTACGACGGCGAGGTAGTCCGTCAGTTCAAGCTCGGCTTCGCGGCACCGGGCGGCGACATGCTCGTGCGAGCGCTGCGGCGGCCACCGGCGCTGCTGCGAGAAGCCGGTCTCGTGTTCGAGACCGCACAGGGGGCGATCCGCGATAGCTATCGCGAGCGCATCATCTTCCCCATCTATGACGCCTCGGGGCGGGCGATCGCGCTCGGCGGCCGGGTGCTTCCTGAGACCTCGCGCAAACTGCGGGGTGATCCCGGGCCGAAGTACCGCAACTCCCCCGAGTCCCCCATTTACAAAAAGCGCCGCACCTTGTACGGCCTGAACTGGGCGAAAGGCGATGTCGCGCGGCGCGACGAGGTCGTGATCTGCGAGGGCTATACCGACGTGATCGGCTTCTTTCGCGCCGGCGTGCCCCGGGCCGTGGCCACCTGCGGAACCTCGCTGACCGAGGACCACGTGCGCCTGCTCAGCCGTTTCGCCAAGCGCATCGTCCTCGCCTTCGATGCCGACGGCGCCGGGCAGAACGCGGCAGCGCGGCTTTATGAATGGGAGCGCCGCCATGAGCTCGAGCTGCGCGTGGCGCGGCTTCCCCCGGGCAGCGATCCCGCCGACCTGGCCGGGCGCGATCCCGCCGCGCTGGCGGCGGCGATTCGCGATGCCCGCCCCTACCTCGGCTTTGCCGTCGAACGCGCCCTTGACGCGGCGGACCTGTCGGTTCCCGAGGGCCGGGCACGCGCGGCGGAAACCGCCCTCGCAGTGATCGCCGAACACCCAAACGAACTCGTCCGGGACGAGTATCTGCTGGTCGTCGCCGACCGGACCCGTCAGGACGCGGATCGGCTCCGGCCGCTGCTCGCGCGCCAGCGGGCAAAGGGCGTCAGCGCCCCGGCACCGACTGATCGGCGGCCACATCTCGAGGCGGGAGCGCGAGGCAAAGACGAGCCTCCGCCATTCGACGACGACGGGCGCTATGACGACGACACCGCCGACGAGCCTGGCGGTCCGCGCGCACC
>JAJZKA010000119.1 GCA_021809805.1 Actinomycetes bacterium | reverse complement strand
CCGACCTCGTCGACGGCGTGGGCCCGGACCCGGTCGACTAGCCGGCGGCGGTGCTTGATGAGCACGCGCGCTTGAGAGATCAACCGCGTACCGTGGCCCACCCATGGGCTGTGGCCGATGTCTTTCTGCCACCGCCAAGGCGCCCCCGCCCGATCTCATCGAGCGCGATCTCGACCTCGCGGGATCGAACAGCGTGGGGACGATGTGTCTGGCTGCGCCAAAGGCCGACTCGCCGGGGCACCGAAGCTCTGTGCAAGGATCAGCGGGCCCGTCGGTGCCGTGCTCAGGCGACGGATCCAGGTGGCGAACCGTGCAAGATCGTCGTCGCGGCCCGCGATCAACGTTGCGCTTGACCGTTCGACTTCTTCCTGGTGGATTTCGGGGATGGTTGGGCTCGGGGTTGGTGAAGGCGTCGATGCGTGGTGCGGGGAACTCAACGCGAAGCCGAGGTCGTGCTAGCCCGGGGCAACTCACGCCATCGCGGCACGCTCAGCTCCACAAGTGCGCATGCCCGCTGTGGCGCCGCCGTCGGCTAGGACGCCCTCTGCGGGGGACGCACGTAGTTGTCCAGCCAGGAGCCCGTCGCCGAGAGCGCGCCCTCGAGGCAGCCCGGCTCGTCAAAGTGGTGCGTGGCGGCGGAGATGACGAGGAGGCGGCTGGGGCATTCGAGATGTTGGCGAGCGTCAAAGTTGCGGCTGACGAGCGCGTGGTCCAGGCCGCCGACGATGAGCAGGGTCGGTGCCGTCACCGCCCTCAGGCTGCCGCCGGCAAGATCGGGCCGCCCGCTCAAGGAGATGACGGCGGCGACGTCAGTCGGGAACGCCGCTGCGGTGACGAGCGCAGCGGCCGCCCCCGGACCGATGCCAAGGAGGGCCACGTGATGGCGGGCTGCTGCGACGCGCGTCTGCGTCCAGTGCTGAGTGGCGGCGAGGCGGCGTGAAAGCAGGGCGACGTCGGAACGGCGTCTTCGGTCGCGCCGCTCGCGCTCGGTAAGCAGTTCGATCAGCAGGGCCGAAAATCCGATGGCGTGGAGCCCGGCGAGCAGGCGGTGGTTACGCGTCCCGTTGCCGCTGTCTCCGGCTCCGTTGGCGACGATCACGAGGCCCGGCGCCGCCTCGCGAAGCGCGAGATAGCCTTCGAGAGGGGCGCGCTCTAAGGGCACGGTGAGGCGATCAATGACCATCTGCATGCTCCCGCGCTCGCTCGTCGCGATGGGCAGATCCCTGAGCGGCGCACGTCGAAACCATCGCTAGCGGCAGGTCATTCGGCCGCCCGCGAGGTTCGAGTTCAAATACAGCGTGTCGAAGTCCATGCGGTTGGCGAGGGGGCAAATACGTGGCGCTGGCGGAGCACCCTGATCGCGGTACTCCACCTCCAGGACCGCCTTGTGCGCACGGAGAAATCGTGGGTAAAAAGCATTGCAGGTAGAGTAATCAAAGCATTGCTCATCGAGCGCAAAATCGACGTGCGGCAGCATCGCTGCAGCGAATGCCGGCTCATCGCCATTCTTTAGGGCGAACGCCAGGCCGAGGTGATGCGCGTAGTGGGCAAGCTTGATGTCATAGGCAATGTTGATCGCGCGGGTGATGGGAAAGCCCGTCTTGTCAGTGTAGGAGTCGTCGATGTCTGGTTCGATCGCGTCGAAGCCTTTTCTCGCGCACATCGCGATCCTCGCCTTGATGATCGACAGCACAGCCGTGCTCCTGATGTCTAGGTAGCGCTCGGCGGGGTAGCCGGGCATGACTCGCCCGAGCACCGAGGTCGGGAATCTGTGGTAATCGGGCCGGTAGCGCTCGGCCGCGCCGACCTCGATGTAGCAGATCACCCGATCTTTCCTCGCGTGGAGGGCGGCCACGGTCGTCGCGCTGTTTTCAAAGCCGTCGATGTCATAGACCGTCGGGTTTGCCGCGGCGGCTCCGGTGTAGGTCCTGGCCCGGATGCCCATGTCCGACGCATTGTTGAGCCTTAAGGGATGGTCGAGCTCCCACTGCCACTGCAGCGTGCCGGTCGGGGGACGCCAGATCCGCGGTCCGGTTGGCCGCTGCGCAGCGCTGGCGTGCAGGGGAGATGCCGGCGCCGCGCGTATGCTCCCGAATGCTGCAACGGCGAGCGCGAGGCCCAGCAACGAGCGGTGGATCGATCCCACGTGCCGGAGCCCGGATGCGCCGGTCAGCTGCCGCAGCGAGCGGATTGTGCGGTACAGCAGGCGAGAAACACGTCGGAGCATGCGGCCCATCGCCTGCATTATGGGCGCGTGCTCGTAGCGAACAAACCCTGGAAGTTTCCAAGCGTACCCGTCGGCGGACGCGAGGACGGGGCGCCCGGAGGCGCCCCGTCCCACGCGGCCGACCGATCCGGTCGCGTTCTTCACACCGCCGCTAGGACAGATGAACGATTGCGGTGTGCAAGCGCTTCTGCAGGGCGAGCAGCGTCTTCAGCCGCAGCTGCAGGCGCTTCTCGGCGGCGACGAGCTTGGCCTGCTGAGGCAGGTGGCGCCTAATCGCTGCCCGGTATTTGGCGAGCGAGTGACGGGTCACCATGATCGCCTTGTTGACCTTCACGAGCGCCTTGCGGTCACGAGCGAGGACAAGTGCCTTCACCTTGGAGGTGCCAACCACGGCCGGGGCCGGGTTGGTGCCCTGCTGAGGCTGCTGTGGCGGTGTCGTCACCGTGGGCAAGATCACTGGGACAATGCCGCTTGGAACCGACACCGGAGCCGGGTCGCTCGTGATGCTCGGGGAGACAGAGCTCGGAGCACTGGTGCTTGGCGGGTCGGACGGCGTCACCGGGTCGGCGGCAGCGCCGTCGGTGAAGTCGACCTCGGTGAGGGTCTGCTCACCGATGACGACCGCAACTGACGAGGCCTTGCCCGATCCGCCGAGCATCGGCGGTCCGGACAGCACGGGCCAAGTTGTCAGCGTCGCAACGCCAGCAACGTACTGGGTGAGGTACTGCGGGATCACCGAGATGGACTGCGCAGCGGCACCAGCGGTCGCCAGTTGGGTGACCGTCACTGTGGTGTTGAAGGGGAACTGGAACGGGTCCGTGCTGCTCGTGCCCACGATCTCGCAGGATCCGAGCGGCACCGTGACGGTGTTCGGGTAGCCCGAGACCGCGTAGCTATAGCTCGTTGCCGTTCCCGGAGTCGAGCTCGGAAGCGCGCAGATCTTCAGCGTGCCGGGATCCGCGAGCCCGTCTTCGAATGTGACGACACCCTCATTGGTCGGGGCCGAGGCGGACGTAATCGGGGTTCCCACGATCACGGTGATCGTCCGATTGGTCAGGCTGAGGGTGTTCGGAACGACCGAGAGCGCTCCGCCAGCCCAGATGTTCTCAACCTTGCTTCCTGGCACCACGCCCTCGGTGATGGTCACCGAGGTGCCGGGGCGCAGCATGGTCGGGTTCGAACAGACGGGGCTCTCCGGGGTCCCTGCCATCAAGGTGACCGGCAGCGGCGCGCCGTTCGGACCCGGGACACCGCTCGCTGAGAAGGCAAACGGGAAGAGCGTCGAGGCTCCGCCCGGCTCGTTCCCAGATTCTGGGTCCCAGGCCTTGCAGATCTTGAGGGCAACCACATTGTTGGTGTAGGTGACGTCGGTCTGCACCGAGGGATCGCTGCTCGCCTCGATGCTCACATTGGCCACGCCCGTCGTGAGGTTCGGCGCCGGTGCGACAAGCATGTTGCCGACGCCGTTGCGCGTCGCGACGATGCCCGTGACATACAGGTTGCTCCCGGCCTCAGCGGTCGTCAAGGTTCCCGCGGGGACTTGGACCGGCTGGCTGCAGGCACCGACCGGAACTGTGGCGGTTCCGGTGTAGTCGTCCTCGCCGCTCAAGGTGAAGCTGTAGTTTCCGAAGAGGCCAGACCCTGATTGTGCTTGCTTGCAGATCTCGACGTAGCCGGTCACCGGGTCATCGGTGAAGGTCACGGTGGCGACATTCGCATTCGGCGTCACGGTGACGGTCGCCGTCTGGTTCGCCAGATCGACGCTATCGAGGTAGCTTGAACCCGCCAGTGCCGTGATGGCCGTCGCCTGATACCAAGGTTGCGATGCCTCGGTGATCGTCACGGTGCCTGCAGCGACGCTGATCGGCGGACTGCAGGTGCCGGACTGCACGCTTACGGTGCCTCCTCCGCCGGACACGGTGAAGCTCACTACTGGTTGCGGATTCATGTGGATCGGCGGCACGGTGAATGCCTTGCAGATCTCCACGTAACCGCTTCCGGTGACGGTTGCTGACGTCGGGGCCGCGGCAAATACCGCGACGGGCAGTGTCGAGCCGGCCGCGATCGCCACGAGGGCTGTCAATCGCTTCCAGCCCGAAAGGTGGTGTTTCATAGGATGACTCCAATCACTCCATTGATAGATTGCGCATGGGCTGGCCGGGCCACCGCTCGCTGGAGGACCATGTGCTCGTTGGCGGATCGGTCACCTCCCCCGTAGCACTAGTGCTGTGTCCGTCCCCCGGACCACACGCCCCCCCATCGAGCGCCCACCACGTCCCGTGACGGTTTACCCAGCGTCTCTTCAGCGTCTCTTGAGCGTCGCGATCGCGCTGCCGGGGCTAAAGGATGCACGAGCAGTGCAGGTAGAAGCCCAAATGCGCGCTGTGGCGGTGCGCGTCCCGTGAGGGTTGCAGCACGAAAAGAACCGGGACTAGGTCCATCGTTCGACACGGATCTCCGGTCGGCACGTCGTGCTGCGACATGGAAAGCATGCCAGCCGACGCCCAGCAGGTGCTACCGGTCCCGCGTCGAGCGATTGCCCCCGTCGCGCGACCTGGCTTGCGCTGCTGGTCGGCCGATGCATGTGAAGCAATGCATCGTGTCGCCCCGACATCTCCGGGATTCACGCGCCCCCACCTATTCGCGCCTGGTCTCGATCGACAAAGTCCACAAGAGCATGCCGGGCGACGGCATCGAATGCTCTTTGGGTCGCCACCGATGTGACGGGTGCGTCGGGCGCGAGATGATCGGCACTTCGATGGCGATGTGGCTGATCTCGGGGCACCACCGATACGGACCGAGTGCTGATCGCATCGCATTGATTCGCCGGTCGCGGCCGAAGGTCACCGAGACAACGCGACCTCGGGGTGTGCCGCCGTCGGGGCGACGAGCACGCCGGGGCTGTTCAGAAGATCCTCGCTCTCGTCGTCTGTTGTCCCCTCGAGGGCCGGTGGTGGGTTGGCCAATCCCACGAAACACGACGGAGCTCGAGTACCCGAGCCGTACGGCACCATGGCTTCGGTGAGCACCGCTCGCTCGGTTGCGAGGTCGGGCTCAACCGGCCCGCCACCGGACGGGGCCGTTCGCTGGCCCGGTCGAGACCGGAACGCCCCGCATTGTCGCGACGCACGGATCAGCTCGGGGCGAGCAGTGCCAGCATTTCCTCGGTCGGCTCTCCCGATCCCAGCTCGCTGCGCAGGATCTCGCGGTAGCGGTGGACCTGGCGGCGCGCTAGGGCGCCATTGCCTTCTGCCAGATATACGCGCATCAGTGCCCGGTGCGTGCTCTCGCGCAGGGGATCGAGCTCGACCGCAGTGGTTGCGGCGCGAGACGCTTGGACGTGCAATCCGGCGAACAGCAGCGCTTCGACGAGCACCTCGAGGGCCCGGATCCGCAGCTCGTTGATGCGGGTGCGTTCCAGAGTGATCCACTCGTCGTACCAACCGACCAGCACCTCACCGGGGTTTGCGAGGATAGCGAGGTGTGCCAGCAGTCGGTTGGGGTCGCGCGCGCCGTGCTCGAGGAGCGCCGTGGCGCTGGCGACGAGTTCGTGCACGTCGACCCAGACGCCCTCGTTGAGCGCGAGTGCACCGTCTCTGGCTTCGATCAATCGAGGACAGCAGCGGCGCAGTGACCACAGCACACCACGCAGGCGCTTCAAGGCGACCGTGTCGAGAACGTCAGGCCACAGCGTTCCGGCGACATAAGAACGGCGCTGGCGGCCCTGGAGGGCCAGCAGCACGAGGAAGCGTTGTGCGGGGATGGTCACAGGGAGGGGAGCGCTGCCGTAGCGCAGTTGCCAGCTGCCGAGGAGTCTGAGCTCAGCCAAAGGTTCGAGGCCGCTGACGTCAGATGGCGTTCTGGTCCAGGACACGATCGGTCCCCCTACTTCGCAGTTCCAATCGCCAGAGATCCTTGAGCGACTCGCGCAGTGCGATGCGCGATTCCCAATGCAGCGCGGATCGCATGAGGCGGGTATCGGCTTGCTGCCACGGCACGTCTGAGGAGCGCAGCGATTGGCGCCGCGTCTCGCGGATCTGTCCGATGTAACCGGCAATTGCCGAAAGCACGAGCACCACCGTCCTGCTCATCACGGCGCTGCCCGAGCCGACGTTCAGGATCGGTGGAAGGACACCTTCGGAGTCGATCGCCAGGGCGACGGCGCGGGCAATGTCGCGTATGTCGACGAAGTCACGATAGGTGTCGAGTGGGCCAAACTCGACTACCGGCAGGTGGTCGGTGAGCGCGGCGTGCAGCGCTTGAGCGGCATGGCCGGCGAGGGTGTGGGTGCCCGCTCCCGGGCCGAGCGAGTTGAAAACCCGCAGCACGGTGGCCTCGAGGTCGCCGTGAGCGACGGCATCGACGATCATTTCGGTCGCGATCAGCTTGCTTTGGCCGTAGGGTCCCGTGGGGCGGCACTCGTCGCCCTCACCGATTGGCGTTCCCGCCTCGTGATGTCCGTACTCGGCCGACGAACCGAGTTGAATCAAGCGAATGCGACGCGTCGATGTCGCAAGTGCCCGCAGCAGTTTGTCGACGATGCCGACGTTGACCGGCCAGAGCTGTGCCGGGCTGCCAGTGGTGAGACCGGCGCAGTTGACGACGACGTCGGGCTCAACGCGCTGGAGCAGTGCGGCGAACTCGCCCACGCTCGCCGCAACGAGATCGAGCGAGATCCAGCTGCGATCCAGCGGTGCTCGCGGTGGCCGTTGTCGCGCGATGTAGCGTGCGCGGATCTGAGTGGATGTCTCGAGCGCGCGACGGACCTGCGAACCGATCGAGCCCGCGGCGCCAAGGACGAGGGCGCGCTCCACCTCAGGCACTCGGGAGGAGCTCGTCTTTGAGGACGGAGAAGTCTTGATTGGCCTGGTCGTAGTCGTCCGGCCTTCCGATGTCGAGCCAGTAGCCGTCAAAGGGATACGCGGCGGGAGGGCTGGCGCGCTCGATGAGGTCGCGCATCAACTCGTCGAAACCGAGCTGGATTCCGGGCGGGTACTGTCGGAGGGTGTCTTTGGAGAAGGCGTAGACGCCCATGCTGACTGAGTAGGCGAGCACCGGCTTCTCGGTGAAGCTGGTGACGCGTCGGTCCGTGAGATCGAGCACACCGAAGTCGATGCGATGCTCGCGCAAGTGGGTCGCCACGGTGAGTGGCGCGCCGCTTGCGATGTGCGCGCTCAAGAGGTCGGCGTAGTCGATGTTGGTGAGCACGTCACCGTTCGTCACGATGAAGTACTCGGGCAGCCGGTCGAGAATCCGCAGCACCGGACCGAGCGTTCCAAGCGGGGAGTCTTCGCTCACGTAGTCCACTCGGATCCCCCATTGCTGGCCGTTGCCCACGTAGGCGCGCACGATCTGGCCGAGATGCCCGATGGCGAGCGTGGCGCGACGAAAGCCGCGGCGGGCGAGCTGGCGCAGGACCACCTCGAGCACCGAGTGGTCATCGCCGAGCGGCACGAGCGGTTTGGGAATGAGTGTCGTATACGGCCGAAGCCGGATCCCCTTGCCGCCGGCGAGGATGACGGCCTCAGTCCCACGCCGGGCGTGAACGTGGTTGCCAGTGCGTCCGTTGGGACTGTTTCCGTTGCGAGGATAGGCAAGCATCGAATTCCTCCTCATGTGGATTGATCGCAGTGCTTCTCAGAGCGCGTATTCGTCGACGCGATAGGTGCCGAGGTGCGCGGGCTCGCTCATCCACTTGACGGTGAGTGCGAGCCCGTCTTCCAGCGTGTGCACGGGACTCCACCCCGTCAGCGCGCGCAGCGCACCGCTGTCGCCGACAAGGCGGTTGACCTCCGAGGCAGGAGGGCGGAGCCGATCTTCCTCTTCGCTGACCTCGACCGAACAGCCCATCACCATGCCGATCATGCGAACGAGGGAGCCGATGGAGACCTCCCGGCCGGTGGCGGCGTTCAACACGTGACCGACCACGCGTTCCGCCGGTGCCGTGCCGAGCGTGGCAAACGCGGCGGCGGTGTCTTCGACGAAATTGAAATCCCTCGTGGGCGTCGTAGCGCCGAGGTGGACGATATGGCGACCCGCAGCGAGCTGGGAGATGATCGACGGGATGACCGCCCGCGCAGATTGGCGGGGTCCGTAGGTGTTGAACGGCCGCAACGTCACGGCAGGGACTCCGAAGGAGAGGTGGTAGGACTGCACCAGCTGGTCGGCGGCGATCTTTGATGCGGCATAGGGAGACTGCGCGTGCAAAGGGTGTCGCTCGTTGATCGGGACTGTCTGTGCCGAACCGTAGACCTCGCTTGTCGAGGTGTGAACGAGCCGTGGCGTTTCTTCGTGGCGGACCGCCTCGAGGACGTTCAAGGTGCCGAGCGCGTTGGTGTCAAGGTAGGACGCGGGTGCCCGATAGGAGTAGGGGATGGAGACGAGCGCCGCGAGGTGGTACACGGTGCTCGCGCCTGTGATGAATCCGAGCACCGAGCGAGCATCACGCACGTCTCCTGGATAGACCTGGACCGAGTCCAACGTTGCTGGTCCGAGCGCATCGAGCCACCCGCGATTGGCGAAGGAGTTGTACAGCACCATGGCACGTACCTGGTATCCCTTGGCTACGAGGAGCTCGACCAGATGCGAGCCGATGAATCCCTCTGCGCCGCTGACAGCCACGAGTTCGTTCATCGCTTATCCTGCGTGGTGTTGGTGAAGTGTTGTGAGGTGGTTGTGAAGTTCGCCATTGCGCCGTCATTGCCTTTCTGTCAGCGGTAACTGAAGGGATGTGCCACGGCTACCCAGGCAAAGGCAGCGAGGGTGATCGCGAGCACGCCGCTCGAGAGCGCAAAGCTCAGCCGAAAATCGACGTCGCTCAGATGGCGAGTCACTATGACGGTCGTGACGAGGAACGCGACACCGATGCCTCCGGCAGCCACCCAGGCGACGAGCACGAGGCCGACGCGCTCGAGGAGGGCGAGAATGAGGCCGAGGAAGTACGCCGCGGCGAGTGCCGCCTCGCCAGCGAGCACAAGTATTGGGACGCCGTGATCGCGGGTGGCGAGCAGGAAAGCGGTGAGCAGGCTGGTGATGAGGACCGTCGCGCTGTACCAGCCGCCGGCGATACCTAACGCGCGGCGGGCGGAGCGTCGGAAAGCAGGAAGGGTGGTGGCGCTGGCGAGTGCCCTCCGGGCCCGGTGCGTGAAGCTCCGAACTTGCCATTCCATTGGGCCAAGAGCGGCGAGCACCGGTAGCGCGATGGCGCCGTTCCAGCCACCGGGGGCGGGGTGACGGGTGGCGAGCACGATCAAGATTGCGAGCGCGATCGCGCTGACGGCACCAAAGAGGAAGTGACGCAAGGAGCGAGCAAGATCCGCGCGGGAAACTCCGGCGAGAGGATGCCTTCCGATCCGTGCGTGGCGGAGCGCGGCGACAACAGTGGCGGCGGCGGTGAACGCAGAGACTCCGCCGACGTAGATTCCCGGTACGTAGCGCCGCCCGAGAGCGAAGTACGAGAGCGCGACGAGCGCGCTCGGCCCGATGGAGAGCGCGAGCAGGGAGGCTTCCTCATGAGAGAGGATGATCGCCCACAAGACGACGTAGAGCGAGAGACCACCCGCGGCGGCGATAGCGATTGCGCCGCCGCCGAAGAGGCTCGAGGCGCCGAAGGCCAAGCCGGCGGCGAGCGCGGCGGAGCCAAGCAGGAGGAGGGTCACCGCCTTGCCCGACGGCAGCGACGCGCCGCGCAGTGACGACAAGAGCGCGGCCGACCCTTGACTTGCGCTCCAGCCGCCGACCAGGGCCGTCGGCAACGACCAGCTCGGCAGATGGAGCCGCAGGCTCGAAGTGAGCGCGACGGAAAGCGCGCAGGGCAGCGCGAACATCACTCCGCGCGCGAGGTCGACTGGTCGGCCTGAACGCCAGGTTGTGGGCACGCGCTCGCTCGCGAAGTGGAGCGGAGTCGTGACAAAAAGGCGGCGGGCGGCCGCGAAGAGGCTCTGCTCGCCGAAGTTACGACGAAGGACGCCGTCGCTCAGTCCACTGGCTTCCAGTGCCGCTGCGACTTCGAGCGGGCTCACGGCGCGATGGATGGCGCGTTGAGTTGATTCCGGCAGATCGACGATCCCCAAGCGGGAAACCGACTGGCAGGGTCGTGGCAATATTGTGCTGAGCTCCGCGGTGCTCATGATGCAACTCGTTGCTTGCTGAGCATCTGATAAAGCTGGCGGTAGCGGGAGTTTGACTGTTCGAGAGTGAAGTGCCGACGCACTCGCGCCCGGGCGCGCAGCCCCAGCCGTGCGCGGCGCTCCGGGGAGGCGAGGAGAATCAAACAGGCCTCAGCAATTGCCTCTGGGTCTCTCGGCGACACGATGATTCCGGCATTGCCGATTGCTTCGCGGACGCCTCCGACGTCGGTAGCGACAACCGCTTTGCCGGCGGCCATTGCCTCTAACACGGTGTAGGGAATGCCTTCGGAGATCGAGGACAGCAGAACGACGTCCGCGTTCCTGTAGGCGGCGGCGACCGAGGGCGCGTGTCCCGCGAAGACCTGGTTGGCGCCGAGCCCGAGCTCGTCGGCGAGCGAGCGGCAGCGGAGGTAGTACGCGTCCCGCACGTGCGGTGCGGTGCCGTAGATGCGCAGGCGGCACTCGGGCATCGCTCGGTGCACGATGGCGAGCGCGCGAAGCAGCGTCTCGATGTCCTTGAGGGGATCGATGCGCCCGACGAAGGCGATCGTGGGCTCGGAGTTGTCCGCGGCGCTAATCACCATGGGGGAGAAGTCCGCAAGGACTACCCCGTTGGGCACAGGGTGGACGCGTGCTGGATCGGCTCCTGTCTCGGTCTCCCACGTTGCGTTGTAGTGGCTCCCGGGTGCGATGAAGTCTGCTTGTTGGTAGGCGAGCTGGCCGAGTTGTTCAAAGAAGCCAAACAGGATGCGCCGTACATAGGTACCTGCACGGCGCAAGCCCTCGTCGAGGTAGCGCTCACGCAGGTAGAGGCCGTGCTCGGTGAGCAGGAATGGCACGTGGGTGCGACGCTTCGCATCGATCGCGATGAGCGCTGAGAGGCCGTTAGCGGTTGCGTGGACGATGTCGCTCTCGAGGGGAGGGAGTGCGAGCGGTCGCAGACAGTGTTCGAGCAGCACGAGAGCGCGCACCGCGTCGCCGAGCACGGGGCGCGGTAACTGTACGCCGGGACGGTTGGCGAACAACTCGCCGTCGTCGAGCGTCTCGAGCAGGGACTCGGCGAGCTCGGGCGAGACGAAGAGGCGGCCGAGCTCTCCGTCGGCCGCGAGCTCCGCCATCTGAGCGAGCAGCGTGGCGAATTCGTCATTGTGGCGCGCGTGGAGCAAGCTCGAAAGAAAGCGAGTCGCAGCGTTGAGGCCGACGGGGTCAGCGTGCCGCGTCGGCCGCGGCTCGGGTCCCTGCCACAACGGGACCGCGCGGACGTCGACGACGTTGGCGG
>JAJZKA010000118.1 GCA_021809805.1 Actinomycetes bacterium | reverse complement strand
CCGACCGGGAAGTCGCGGCGCAAGCCCCAGCTCCCGAACGCGACGCCGACCCATGCAGTGCGGCATCGGTCCCTCCATCGCCCACCGTGGCGGGCCACCCCCCTTCGCACCGGTGCTCGCCAACATCCGCCCCTGCGGCCAGCTCGAGCCACCGCCAGCGCCAGGATCTGGGCACGTCACGTCGATGACCCCGCATCGGCGAGACGATTCCCTACACTCCAGGGCGGCCATGCCCGCGCGACGGAGCGCCAGCAGGTGGCCAGCCCGCGACGAGGCGAATCTCGAGCGGCCCAACGCGTCCCACTGGAGGGCAGGCGAGCAGATGACGAGTCGATCCGCGCACGACCCCGCGATGCGCCGCGTGCCCACCATGGCCGGTCCGATCCAGCGCGCCCCGCAGCGACGGGCGGCCGCACCGCCAGCACGGGCGCGGACACGACGAACGAGCCGGCGGCCGACCTCGCGCGTCTTGCTGCGACGGTGGGTCGTGCTGGTCGGCGTCATCGTCCTTGGGGCCTTCAGCCTGAACGCCGCGCTCGCGAGCTCGCCGACGCAAAAGGGCGCACCGGCGGCGGGTGGGACCGCCGCTTCCGTGAGGACGACCACCCGCCTCGTGGTGAGCACCGAGCCGTGGCACCTGCAGGCACCCGTGTCCCGCGCCGTCGTCGTCCCCGACGGCGCCAGCTTCTTGATCCTTGGTGGGCTCGCCACCGGTGATACGTCGACCGGGGCGATCTGGAGGGTCGACCCCACCACCGGCAGCGCGATCTCGGCCGGCTCGCTCGTCACCCCAGTGCACGACGCGGCGGGGGCCATGCTCGCCCGCAGCGCGTTTGTCTTCGGGGGTGGCTCGTACTCGACGGTGGCCACGGTGCAGGCGCTTCGGCCGCATGCGACGGTCGCCGGCACGGTCGCCTCGATGCCGACAGGGCGGTCGGATCTGTCGACGGTGACGCTCGGTGATCGCGCGTACATCCTGGGCGGCTACACCGGCACGGCCCTCGAGCCGCAGATCCTGTCCACGACCACCGGCACGAGCTTCGCACCGGCCGGCCAGCTCGCCCAGCCCGTCCGCTACGGCGCCGTCGCCGCACTCAATCACCAGATCTACGTGATCGGCGGGATCGTCGGCACGACCGAGAGCGCCGCCGCGCAGACGCGCGTCATCCAGCGCTTCGATCCGGCGACCGGCAAGACGACGGTGATCGGCCATCTGCCCGTGCCGCTCGCGTACGCCGCCGCGGTCGCGCTCGGTGGGCGCCTCTACGTCCTTGGTGGGCGGTCCGGCGCGAGCCTGTCGAGCCACATCTGGCAGATCAGCCCGAGCTCTGGCAAGGCGAGCGTGGTCGGGACCATGGCCTCGCCCCGAAGCGACGCCGGTGTCGTGATGCTCAACCACACCGCTTACCTCGTGGGTGGCGAGACCACCGGCCCGCTCGCGCCGCTGTCGAGCGTGGTGTCGGTGCGTCTCGTCACGACGCGCATCACGACGCATCGTCGCGGCGGCCAGTAACGGGCGCTTCGAGCAGACCGGACGCAAAAGCGAAAGGCATGCGCCAATTGCCGGGGCGCCGGCCCACGCCGGACCGGCGCCCCCACCGCTCGGCGCGCTACATCCCGCCGAGCGCCTCCACCTGGGCGACCTCGTCGCGCCGGGCGTGGATCAGCCCGACCGCCGCCACGATCGCCAGGGCGAGGATCACTGCGCTGTAGGTGAACGCCGTCGTATATCCGTGCACGAGGCCGGCGGCGGTCGCCGCAGGGCCGCGGCGATACAGGTAGGTGGCGGTCGCCGAGGCGGCGATCGTGTTCAACAGCGCCGTGCCGAGCGCGCCGCCGATCTGCTGGGTCGTATTCACGAGCGCGCTCGCGACCCCGGCGTCGCGGTGCTCGACCCCGATCAGCGCCGTGCTCGAGAAGGGCACGAAGGCGAGGCCCATGCCGATGCTCACGATCACTTCGGCGGGCAGCACGTGGACCACATAGGAGCTGTTCACCCCGAGCCGGGTGAACCAGATGAGGCCGATCGCCCCGAGGCTGAGCCCGATGCCGCTCAAGACGCGTGGGCCGAGCCGCGGCAACAGCTGGCTCGCCAGCGTGGCGGCGATGATGATGCCGCCCGAGAAGGGCAAGAAGGCGAAGCCGCTCTTCAGCGCCGAGTAATGCAGGGTCCCCTGCAGGTAGTAGGTGAGGAAGAGGAAGACGCCGAACAGCGCGATGCCGACGAGCAGCGAGGCGAGGAAGGCACCGCCGCGGCTGCGATCGGTGACGACGCGCAGCGGGAGCAGGGCGTCGCGCGTCCGGGACTCGATGAGGACGAAGGCGCCCAGCGCCACGACCGCGCCGGCGAGCAGTCCCAAGGTGACCGGCGCGCCCCACCCGTCGGTCTGGGCCCGGGTGAAGCCGTAGACCAAGAGCACGAGCCCGACGGTCGAGCTCACGGCGCCAGGCAGGTCGTAATGGGCGCGCTGGTCAGAGCGGCTCTCGCGCACCTCGCGTGCCGCCATCACCGCGGCGAGCACGGCGATGGGCGCGTTGATGAGCAAGGTCCAGCGCCAGCTCGCGTACTGGGTGAGCAGGCCGCCGAGCACGAGACCGATCGCTGCACCGCCGCCGGCGATGGCGCCGTAGACGCCAAAGGCGCGCGCCCGTTCCTTGGGCTCGGTGAAGGTCACGGTGATCAGGGAGAGCGCGGCGGGGGCCATCAAGGCGGCGAAGGCCCCCTGCAGGGCGCGGGCGCCAAAGAGCATGGCGGCGTCCTGGGCCAGGCCGCCGAGCGCCGAGGAGGCCGCGAAGCCGAGCAGGCTCACGATGAAGACCCGCTTGCGCCCGAGATAGTCGGCGACCCGGCCCCCCAAGAGGAGCAGGCCGCCGAAGGCGAGCGTGTACGCGGTGATGACCCACTGGCGGTTGGCGACCGAGATGTGCAACGCCCGTTGCGCCGAAGGCAGGGCGATCGTCACCACCGAGGCGTCGAGGACGATCATCAGCTGCGCGATGGCGATGACCGCCAGGGCGCGGAAGCGGCGCGGATCCTTGCCGGATGCCGCGGTGCTGCTCGCCGGCTCGGTGAGCGAGACAGATGACGCAGGGGGCATACAGCTCCTTTGGGCTGAGGCGTGGCGGGAGAACCTTCGCCACGCTAAAGTGAGAGTCGTGGTTCCGGATAAAGGATACGGAACGTCAGTTCCGTTTGTCAATCGGGACGGCGGTTCCCCCACCAAGGCGAAGGCCCAGCGCGCGGACGCGCGGCGTAACCGCGAGGCGATCGTCCGCGCCGCAGACGATGCCTTCGCCTCGGGCGGCCCAACCGTGTCGATGGATGAGATCGCCGGGGCCGCCGGGGTCGGTGTCGGCACCTTGTACCGCCACTTCCCCACCAAAGAGGCGCTCTTCGTGGCGGTCGTCGGCCACCACCTCGCGCTCTTGTCCGAGGAGGTGGAGGCCCTGCGCGATGCAGCGGACCCCGGCGCCGCCTTCTATGACCTGTTGGGCCGCATGGTCCAGGAGGCCACCGACAAGCGCGACCTCCTCGATGCGCTCAGCCGGGCCGGCATCGACCCCTCCGACGGGGCCGCGGAGGTCAAAGAACGCCTGCACGAGGCGGTCGGCGCGCTCTTCGCACGCGCCAAGCTGGCGGGCGCGGTTCGCGACGACCTGACCGTGGACGAGCTGCTGTCCTTGTTGATGGGCGCCTGCACGGCGATGTGCCACGTCGGCGCCGACCGGGCAGCGCGCTCGCGGATGATGGCGGTCATCTTCGACGGCCTGCGGCCCCACACCGCCCCCGGCGGGACGCCTGCGACCCGGTCGTAGCCCGTCGGCCACCGTTCGCCTCGGCTGGCGCCGGCGGGCCGGGAGCCGACGAGCGTTGAAGAGCGATCCGCACCGCCGGCCGGAGCACCACGTGGCGACGAGCCCGGTGGGCTCTTAGCACTGCCAGGGAAAGGGCGACCAGTCCGGAGGGCGCTTTTGGAGGAAGGCGTCCCGGCCCTCTCTTGCCTCCTCGGTGCCGTACGCGAGGCGGGTCGCCTCGCCGGCAAAGAGCTGCTGGCCGACCAGTCCGTCATCGATCAAGTTGAAGGCGTACTTCAGCATCTTGATGGCTGTCGGGCTCTTCGCATTGATCGCCCGCGCCCATTCAAGCGCCGCGGCTTCCAGCTCGGCGTGGGGGACCACCGCGTTGACGGCGCCCATCTGGTAGGCCTCGGCAGCGCTGTAGGTGCGCCCGAGGAAGAAGACCTCGCGGGCGAACTTCTGGCCGACTTGGCGCGCGAGGTAGGCCGAGCCGAAGCCGCCGTCAAAGCTCGCGACGTCGGCATCGGTCTGCTTGAAGCGGGCGTGCTCGGCGCTCGCCAGCGTCAGGTCGCAGACCACGTGCAGGCTGTGTCCGCCGCCGACGGCCCAGCCCGGCACGACGCAGATCACGACCTTTCCCATGAAGCGGATCAATCGCTGCACCTCGAGGATGTGCAGGCGCCCGCCCCCTCTCGCAGAAGAGCTGGCGTCCTCATAGCGATACCCGTCAACGTCGCGGACGCGCTGGTCGCCGCCGGAGCAAAAGGCCCAGCCACCGTCTTTGGGCGAGGGGCCGTTCCCGGTGAGGAGCACGCAGCCCACATCGGCGCTCAAGCGGGCGTGGTCGAGGGCCTGGCTGAGCTCGTCGACGGTCTGGGGCCGGAAGGCGTTGCGCACCTCGGGGCGGTCGATCGCGACGCGCACGGTTCCTTGATCAAGCGCGCGGTGATAGGTGATGTCGCTGAAGGAAAAGCCAGGAACCACCTGCCAGGAGTCGGGGTCGAACAGCTCGGAGATCATCGGGCGAGCCTACGTCGAGTGCCTTGTGGCGAGCGGCACAAGTGGCAACCCCCGCGACATCGCCGTCACTTGCAGCCAGTCGAAGCGCGTTCGGTCAAACACATCGGGGTGGGCCGGAGGGTCGATGGGGCGCCATCACGCCGATGCCGTGGCGGCGCGGTGGGGGCTCGTCATCGTCGTGACCGCCGCGTCGCCGTCAACCTCTCACTGCGCGCATGGAGCGGGACGCAGATGATCTCGTTCCTAGCGACTGGCGACGACGCGCTCGTAGAGCGCGATGGTCTGCTCGGCGACCGCCCCCCAGGAAAAGTGCTCTTCGACGCGACGGCGTGCTGCCCGGCCCATCGCAGCGGCGCGCGCCGGGTCGCGCACCAAGGTGTTGATGGCCTTTGCGAGCCCGGCGGAAAAGCCTGACGGATCGCTGGGCTGGCCGTCGGCATCGAGCGACAGCTCGACGAGCAGTCCGGTCTCGCCATCAAGGACGATCTCGGGGATGCCGCCGACGGCACTTGCAACGACCGGCGCGCCGCATGCCATCGCCTCGACGTTGACCAGCCCGAACGGCTCGTAGATCGAGGGGCAGACGAACGCCACCGCGTGGCTGTGGAGCTGGGCGACCTCTTCGGGCGACAACATCGCCTGGATCCACACCACCCCGCCCGGGCGGCCTTGGAGCTCGCCGATGCGCTGCTCGGTCTCGGCCGCCAGCGCCTCGGTATCCGCCGCGCCGGTGCACAGCACGAGCTGGGCGGTCGCATCGATCAGCGGTGCGGCATCGAGCAGGTACGAGAGGCCCTTTTGGCGGGTGATGCGCCCGACAAAGGTGACGAGCGGACGCGTGGCGTCGACGCCGTAGCGCTGGAGCACGTCGCTCCCCTGGTTCGGCTGCCAGCGTCGCGCATCGACGCCGTTGTGGATCACGTTGATGCGCTCGGGCGCGACTGCCGGGTAGCACGCCGCCAAGTCGTCGGCCATCGCCCGCGACACGGCGATCACGGCATCGGCGTGCTCGAGCGCCGTCTGCTCGCACCAGCGCGACAGCTGGTAGCCACCGCCGAGCTGCTCGGCCTTCCAGGGCCGGAGCGGCTCGAGGGAGTGCACCGTGGCGACGTGGGGAATGCCCCGTGCGACCTTGGCGAGGTGCCCGGCGAGATTCGCGTACCACGTATGGGAGTGGGCAAGGTCCGCCGCGCCGATCCCTGCCACCATCGCGAGGTCGACCGCCATCACCTCGAGCGCCGAGGCGAGCGGATCGCCCCCGGCGCGCGAGGAGATCTCGGCCCAGGGCGTGTAGGTCGCCGCCACGAGCGGCGAGGGGCGCGGGCCACCAAAGCAGTGGACCGCGACCTCCACCCGGCCGGCGAGCGCGTCGGCGAGCTCGCCGACGTGGACTCCCGCGCCGCCGTAGACCTCGGGGGGGAACTCCCGGGTCAACAGCGCGACCTTCACGGCTCCACGACCTGGCGCTTGGGCAGGACCACCACGCCCGCGGGCGAGCACGAAAAGCGCTCCGCGTCCTGTGTCAGGTCCACGCCGATCGTCGCGCCGGGCGGGATCACGACCTGCTTGTCGATGATGCAGTGACGCACGACCGCGCCTTCGCTGATGACCACGTCGTCGAGCAAGACCGCCCCCTCGACGAGCGCACCGGCCTCGACGCGCACGCCCGGCGAGAGCACGGACTTTCGGACCGTGCCGCCCGAGATGATCACGCCATTGCTCACCATCGAGTCGAGCGCCATCCCGCGGCGCCCCTCGTCATCGAAGACGAACTTCGCCGGCGGCAGCGGGGGCTGCCAGGAGTAGATCGGCCACTGGCTGTTGTAGAGGCTGAAGATCGGATGGACCGATACAAGGTCCATGTGCGCGTCGTAGTAGGCATCGATCGTGCCCACGTCCCGCCAGTAGCCGCGCTCGCGCGCGCTCACGCCGGGCACCTCATTGCTCACAAAGTCATAGACCCGAAGCGCCCCGTTGGCGACAAAGCGCGGGATCAGGTCGCCTCCGATGTCGTGGTTCGAGGACTCGTCCGCCGCATCCCCCGCGAGCGCATCGAGCAGGTCGGCCGTGCGGAACGCGTAGTTGCCCATTGAGGCGAGCGCCACCTCGGGCGCATCGGGGAGCCCCGGAGGCTCGGCGGGCTTTTCAAGGAAGCGCCGCACCCCGCCAGATGCGTCGGCATCGATCACCCCGAGCGCGCTCGCCTCGGCGCGCGGCACGCGGATACCGGCGACCGTCGCCGACGCCCCGCCTTCGATGTGGGCGGCGAGGAACTGGCGCGGGTCCATGCGGTAGATGTGGTCGGCACCGAAGACGAGGACGTGCTCGGGTGACTCGTCGTGGATCAGATTGAGGTTCTGATAAATCGCGTCCGCCGAGCCGGCGAACCAGCGTGGCCCGAGGCGCATCTGGGCGGGGACGGCGGCGACGTAGTTGCCGAGCTCGGGGGTGAGCCGCCACGTCCGGCTGATGTGGCGGTCGAGACTGTGGCTCTTGTACTGGGTGAGCACGACGATCTTGCGGAACTCTCCGTTCACGAGATTGGAGAGCGCGAAGTCGATCAGGCGGTAGCAGCCGCCGAAGGGGACTGCCGGCTTCGCGCGGTCCGAGGTCAGCGGCTCGAGTCGCCGCCCCCTTCCACCAGCGAGGACGATGGCCAGTACCGACGTGCGAGTTGGCACGCGCGAACCCTAGCCAACGCCCGGGCGCCGTGCCTGAGCAGCAGCGGCAGGGGTATTGAGTACTGCTGTGCATTCTCGTGGGGTAAAGAATTCGGGTTCGTGGCGACCAAGGGGGAGACGTTCGTGGCGACCAAGGGGGGAAAAGGCGTGAGGCGACGACGCATAGCACCAACGGCGGCGTTGTGCACGCTCGCACTCGGAGCGGCAGCATGTGGCGGCGGCTCGAAGAGCGCGAGTTCGCCCGCGCACCAAGGCACGAGCGGTGCCAAGGCAGCGATCGAGCTTGCCTGGAAGGGCTTCTTCGACGGCTCGAGCTCGGTGAACACCAAAGAGTCGTTCGTGGAGAACGCCTATTTGTTCAGCAACCTCGTGAGCGCACAGTCGAGCTCCGCGCTTGCAAAGTCGGTCAGCGTGCGAGTCGAGCAGGTGAGCGACATCACCGCGACGCACGCCAAGGTCACCTACCGCCTCGAAGCCGACGGCAAGCCGCTCCTGCCTCACCCTCAGCAAGGGATCGCGGTCAAGATCCGGGGCACCTGGAAGGTCTCGGCTGCCACCGTCTGCGCCCTCGTCAAGATCGAGGGGGCGCGCACGATCGCCTGCCCCGTGGGCACGCCGGGCGGATCGGGCACGAGCTGAGCGAAACGGGGGACCTCAGCCGCCGCGGGCGGCCAGCGTCTCGATGCGCCGGGCGAGGTTCACGGCGTGGTCGCCGAGGCGCTCATAAAAGCGCGCGAGCAAGGTGACCTGGGCTCCGATGGCGGCCGGCATCGCCTCGGTGGCGACCTCGCCGGTCAGGCGGCGGTGCAAGATGTCGAGCTCCTCGTCGGCCTCTGCGAGCCAGCCCGCCTGCGCCGAGCGCTCGGCGTAGGCGTCGGCCACGGTGCGCCACATCTCGACGGCCACCTCCGACATGCGCTGGACGATGCCGCGACTGACGGGGGTCATCTCGGGCCCGACATTGCTGACCGCCCGCTGGGCGATGTGCTCGGCGAGGTCTGCGCTGCGCTCGAGCTCGGGGAGGATCAACAAGATCCCGACCAGCGAGCGCAGCGTCGCCCCGTCATGGCTGCCGGCGTCGAGGCGCTCCCAGATCAGCTGATCGAGCCCTGCGGTCGCGTCGTCGATCGCCTGATCGGCCTCGACGATCGTCTGGCCCGTCGCCGGCTCGCCGCCGAGCAGCGCCGCCGTCGCGCCGGAAAGGGCCTCGCCGACGAGGGAAATCAGTTGCTGGACGCGCCGGTCAAGCTGGACGAGCTCTTCGCGGGGCGTGGTCACGGCCAGCGACCCTACCCGCCAGACCCGGCCCGCGGCACGGAGCGAATTCGCGCGCTGTTTACCTCTCGTACACCTTGTGCTCGCCTCGCAGTCATCTCGTGTCGCGAGAGTGGGGACATCGCGGGACGCCGGCACGGTCCGAGGGAATCGAAGAACGGGGGTCAGGTGGCAGCCGCAGCTACGGTGAGCGCTCTGTTGGACGAGGCGCCGACGAGTCGCTTCCACCGTCGGGCGGTGGTGGTCTCCGGTGTCGGCTTTTTCACCGACGCCTACGACCTGTTCGTCATCAGCACCGTCGCCACCCTGGTCGCCGCCAAGTGGCACCTGTCGACCCTCCAGACGAGCTGGGTCTTGGGCTCGGCGATCCTCGCCGCCTTCTTCGGCGCGATCATCTTCGGCCGCATCGCGGACATCCTTGGGCGAAAGCGCGTCTACACGATCGTGGCGGCGATCATGATTCTCGGCGCCCTCGGCTCCGCGCTTGCCCCGAGCTTCATCTGGCTTGTCGTCGCCCGCTTCGTCCTCGGCCTCGGCATCGGCGGCGACTACCCGGTCTCCGCGGTCTTGATGAGCGAGTACTCGAACCGCCACGACCGCGGCAAGCTTGTTGGCCTCGTCTTTTCCATGCAGGCCCTCGGACTGATCGTCGGGCCGGTCGTGGCGATCGTCCTCCTCGCCTCGGGCATCGGCAACGACGCCACGTGGCGGCTCTTGCTCGGTCTCGGCGCACTGCCGGCGGCCGGGGTGATCTACCTGCGCTCCAAGATGCCCGAGTCCCCGCGCTTTTCCGCTCGCGTGCTCGGTGCCACGGATCGGGCGCTCGCCGATGCGAACAGCTTCTCTGGCGGCGTCGTCAGTGCAGATCGCCCGGCGGCCGACGCCCCGAACAAGATGACGCTGCGGGCGTTCCTCACGAACAAAACGATGCTGCGGCTCGTCTTGGCGACCGCAGGCAGTTGGTTCCTGTTCGACTACGCCTACTACGGCAACACGCTGTCGATGCCCCAGATCCTGAAAGACGTCAGCCCGAGCGCCAGCTTGATCGTGAAGCTCGCCTGGACGCTCGGCATCTTCGTGGTTTTCGCCGTGCCCGGCTACGCGCTGGCCGTCTGGAAGATGGACCGCATCGGGCACCGCCGCCTCCAACAGCTGAGCTTTGCAATCTTGGCGGTGACCTTCATCGTGCTCGGCGCCGTCCCCCAGCTCACCTCGAGCGTCGGTCCGTTCCTGCCGGTCTTCGGTCTCAGCTACTTCTTCGTCGAGTTCGGACCCAATACGACGACCTTCGTCCTGCCCTCGGAGGTCTTCCCGGTCTCGATGCGCACCACCGGTCACGGCCTCGCGGCGGGGATCGGCAAGCTCGGCGCCTTCGCCGGTGTCTTCCTCGTCCCCACCTTGCAGAACCATCTCGGCCTGCGCGGCATGCTCATCGTCGCCGGACTGTTCGCGGTCGGTGGATTCGCCCTCACGGCACTGCTCCCCGAGCCCGCGAGGCGCTCGCTCGAGGAGGTCTCCGGCGAGGAGCTGGCGATCGCCGACACCCTCGAGGGCCTCGAGAACGCCCCCGCTCTCGTCGGCAGCGGCTCGGCTCGCGAGACCGACTGAACCCATCGCCCGCGTCCTGACGGCGCGTCCTCGCGGTGCCGGCCGGGTACCACGCGACGCGCGACCATGACGAGATGGCGGTCCCCCAGCATCCCCAAAAGCACGACGGCCGCACCTATGTGACGCCGCACGCCCTGCTCGCTTACCGCAACGAGCTCGGGATCGCCACGAACCCGTCACCGCCGGCAGTGATCTGCTGCTGGCAGGCCTCCCTGTTCGCAACGGTGCGCGCCGAGCGGCCGCATCGGCGCCTCCACGGCCCGGGCGAGATCCTGCTCGGTCTCGCCGGGAGTGCCGGTGAGCTCCTTGAGCTCGACAGCGGCATCGGGGTGTGCCTCGTGCCGGTCGGAGCGCCCGCCGCCGCGATCGTCCTCGAGGAGCTCGCCGCGCTCGGCACGACGCGGCTCATCGGCGTTGGCGCGGCCGGCGGGCTTTCGCCCGACCTCTCCCCCGCTGACGCGGTGGTCTGCACCGCGGCGCTTCGTGACGAGGGCACCTCTTCCCACTACCTCGCCCCCGCCCGCTTCGCCCACCCCGACCCAACGCTGCGCGAGGCGCTCACCGCCGCGGCGCCCAGTGCCGCGAGCGGGCCGACATGGAGCACCGATGCCCCCTACCGCGAGACCCTCGAGGAGATCGCCGCCTACCGCGACGAAGGCATCGTGACCGTCGACATGGAAGCCGCAGCACTCTTTGCGGTCGGCGAGCGGCTCGGGGTGCGAGCTGCCTCGCTGTTTTGTGTGAGCGACGTCCTTTCCGGCGACCACTGGACCCCGCACTTTGGCTCACGCGACGTCGACGACGCCCTGCTCGAGTGTTTCATCGCCGCAGAGGCCGCGATCTCGGCCACGGCGAGTTGAGCCTCAGCGCCTCGTCGAACCCTCGCCCTGGGCGCCGGCGAACACGGCGAGGCACTCCTCGGCCACGAGCGCAGGCGAGAAATAGAAGCCCTGGGCGTGCTGGCACCCAAGCGCCGCGAGCGCCTCGGCCTGCATTCGCGTCTCCACGCCCTCCGCGGTGACCGGAAGGCGGAGTGAACGGCCGATCGCCAGCACGGCGGCCACGACCGCCTCGCTGAACTCGTCCGAGCCGAGGCCGCGCACGAAGGAGCGGTCGACGTTCAGCTCGTCGACGGACAGGTTCTTTCGGGAGGCCAGCGAGGAGTACTTCATGCCGAAGTCGTCGATTGCCAGGCGCACGCCGAGCTGACGCAGGCCGGCCAGCGCGGCGACCCCCGCGTCGCTATCGACGAGCAGCGACTCGGTGAGCTCCAAGTGGACCATCGAGGCTGGCACCCCCGTGCG
>JAJZKA010000117.1 GCA_021809805.1 Actinomycetes bacterium | reverse complement strand
AGTGAGCTCCCGAAGACGTAGCGGGCCTCCTGGGAGATCACCGTCGGCGTGCCGATCACATAGGGCACGGCGTGGGTGAGATAGGCGAGCAGGGAGACGCCGGCGACGAGAAAGCCCAAGATCGCCGCCATGACGACGAGCACCCGCCGGGCGTTCAATCCGGTTGGCTCACGGAAAGTGGCCACGCCGTTTGAGACCGCCTCGAGGCCGGTCAGCGAGGACCCGCCGTTGGCGAAGGCGCGCAGCACGATGAGGATGCTGGCGCCGAGGAGGAGCCCGTGCCCGCCGTGGCCTACGGCGACGCCAGGGAGGTGGATGCTGTGGCGGTGCACCTGGCCGAGCGCGGCGCGGATCAGGCCCGTGATCACGAGCGAGCCGAGGCCGAGGACAAAGAGGTAGGTCGGCAGGGCGAAGAACTTCCCGGCCTCGCGGATGCCGCGGAGGTTGCCCCAGATCAACAAGAAGACCACCGCCACGGTGATCCACAGGTGATAGGACTGGACGGCGGGAAAGGCCGACGTGAGGGCGTCGGTACCGGCGGTGATCTGCACCGCCACGGTGAGGACGTAGTCGATGATCAACGCCACGGCGGCGATTTGGGCGATGCGAGGCCCGAAGTTGTCGCGGCTGACGACGTAGGAACCGCCGGCCTTGGTGTACACCATCACCACCTCGCGGTAGGAGAGGGTGGCGAAGAGCAGAACGACGAGGATCGCTCCGGTCAGCGGCAGCAGGAGTGTGAATGCGGCGACACCGACGAACTGGACGAGCTGGTTGAGGATCTGCTCCGAGCCGTACGCGCTCGAGGAGATCATGTCGGGGGCAAGCACGCCGAGCGCGAGGACCTTGCTGAGGCGCTCGGACTGCAGCCGCTCGGTGACGAGCGGGGGCCCGAGCAGGGATTTCTTCAGCCGGTAGCTGAGGGACTCAGGAAGGTCGATGTCCCCGGCGACGAGGCGCGACCGCGTCTTGGCTGGGGACGAAGGCGCTGGCACGCACGTAGTCTGCCCGCCGCCGGAGCGTCGGGCGCAACTTGATCGCAATCAATGTGCCGGGGGCGAGTTGTGTCATGAGCGCGACCCGTGTTCGATAGATGCCGTGCACGTGATCGTGGTCGGCTGTGGCCGTGTCGGCGCGGGTCTCGCCCTGGAGCTGATCGAGGACGGTCACAGCGTCGTCGTCATCGACAAGCGCGAGGAGGCCTTCAAGCGCCTGCCGCCGGGCTGGGGCGGCCAATCGATCGTCGGCGCGGGCTTCGACCGTGACGTCCTCGAGCTGGCCGGCGCCAAGGGCGCCCACGCCCTTGCGGCCGTGACGAGCGGGGACAACTCGAACATCCTTTGTGCTCGGATCGCCCGGGAGACCTACGGCGTTCGCAACGTCGTCGCTCGCATCTACGATCCCCGTCGCGCCGCGATCTACCAGCGCCTCGGCCTCCCGACGGTCGCCACCGTGACCTGGACGACCGATCAGGTGCTCCGAAAGCTCTTCCCCGACCACTCGGTGCCGGAGTGGTCGGACCCGACGGGGCGGATCCGCCTCGTCGAACGGATCCTGCCGGTGCACTGGTGCGGGCGACGCTTGAGCGCGCTTGAGACCGAGACCGGGGCGCGCATCGTCGCGGTGACCCGGGCGGGGGTGCCGAGTCTCGGTCCTGGCGATCTTGTCGGCCAGGAGGGTGATGTCTTGCATCTTGCGGTGACCTTCAGCTCGCGGACCAGGCTCGAGGAATCGCTCGGAGGAGATGCTGGGGACCAGGCGACGAGCTCGAGCGCCGGGCGCAGCCGGTGAAGGTCGTCATCGCCGGCGCCGGGGCGGTCGGTACCTTCCTTGCCGCCGACCTCGCGCAGAACGGCCACGACGTGCTGTTGATCGAGAAGAACGTGGCGAACATCGAGTCCATGCCGAGCGCGCCGTTGGTGCGCCTCGTGTCCGCGGACGCCTGCGAGGTCGACGTCTTGCAGAAGTCCGGGCTCGAGGAGGCCGACGTCGTCGTCGCGGCCACTGGTGATGATGAGGACAATCTCGTGATCTCGCTGCTCGCCAAGCAGGAGTTCGCGGTGCCCCGGGTGATCGCCCGGGTCAACCATCCGAAGAACCACTGGCTGTTCAACGAGACGTGGGGCGTCGACATCGCCGTCTCCACGCCGCATCTGCTCTCGGCGCTCGTTGAGGAGGCCGTGTCGGTCGGCTCCCTCGTGCGCCTGTTGCAGTTCGAGGGCGGCAATGCCCGACTTGTCGAGGTGACCCTGGCCGAGGAGTCGCCGATCGTGGGCAGAACGATCTCGGAGATGGGGCTGCCTCGCGGCGCCACCGTCGTGGCGGTCGTGCGCGAGTCCCACGTCGTCGTGCCCCGCGGAGACACGCGACTCGGCCCGGGTGACGAGGTGTTGCTGCTCGTCACAGGGGATGCCGACGATGAGGTGCGCCGCCTCCTCGTCGCCCCTTAGCCGGAGGCGCCGTGAGTCGGCAGGCGGCCTTCTTCGATCTTGACAAGACGGTGATCGACAAGGCGGCGATGAGCGCGTTTCGCGGTCCGCTGCATCATGGCGGTCTGTTGTCGCGCCGGGCACTGCTGCGCGCTGCCCTCGCCCAGCTCGTCTACCTTCATCTCGGGGCGAGCGAACATCGCCTCGAACGCATCCGCGGCTCGGTGCTGAAGCTCACCAAAGGCTGGGAGCGCGCGCATGTGAGCGCCGTCGTGGCCGAGACCCTCGAGCTCGTCGCTGAGCCGATCATCTACGCCGAGGCCCTCGAGCTGATCGATGAGCACCGCCGGGCGGGTCGCCTCGCTGTGCTGGTGTCGGCCTCTCCAGAAGAGATCGTCGTGCCGCTCGGGCACCACCTCGGCATCGACCGGGTGATCGCCAGCCGGGCGGCCGTCGATGAGTACGGTTGCTATACGGGAGAGATGGCGTTCTACGCCTACGGGCCGCACAAGGCCGAAGCCATCGCGGAGCTCGCGGCGGCCGAGGATCTTGACCTTTCGGGCTCCTTCGCCTACAGCGACTCGGTCACCGACCTGCCGATGCTCGAGTCGGTGGGACACCCGGTCGCGGTCAACCCCGATCGAGCGCTCGCCAAGGTGGCGAAGGAGCGGGGCTTCGAAGTCCGCCGGTTTGAGCGACCGGTCCGGCTACGACAGCGGATGCGCGAGCGCGTGCGCGATGCGCAGGTCCGCCCGGCGATCGCCGTCTGCTTCGGCGCGATCGCGATGGCGTCCGCCGCGCTCGCGCTCGGATGGTGGGTCGGTGGGCGGCTGCTCGGCCGCCGCCAGCGGCGCCGGGTGCCGGTTCGCTTCGTCTGACTACGCGGCGCGCAGGCGCTTGACGGCCACGAAGCCGAGCGTGGCGAGGACCGCGAGAATGACCAACTTCTTCAGCATGCCTGCAGCCTAGGCGAAGCCCCACGGTCGAGGGGCATGTGAGGGCCGGCCCGCGGCCTCTTTTGCCCCTTGCCCCGATACATTCGGGCGGCCATGGCTGCCCGGCGACCGCCCCCCCGCGCTGCAGCGTCTGCTGTGCTCGGCGCCGGGCTCTCGGTGGCGGGCGCCCTCGGCGTGCCGGCGATGCATCCCGCGGCGCACGAGCGACGCGTGCCGGTCCGGATCGTCGTCTCCACGCGGAGCGGCCCGGCGGTGAGCAAGGACGCGTTCGGGGCCAACTTGCTGTGGTCCTACGGCGCGGCAGGGGCCTTTGACGCGGCCACGCGACGCTTCTACCCGGGTTTCGTCGCCATGGTGCGGCGGATGGGGATCACCGCGATCCGCTACCCCGGCGGCGAGACTGCTGACAGCTTCCAGTGGGAGCGGGCGATCGGGCCGATCGCCAAGCGCCTTGCCAACGAGCCCTATGGCGTCCAGGGGGCCCGCCTCGCCCGCCTCGTGGTGGACGGCCCAGTGGCTTCACTCGTCGGACCCGACGAATTCGGCGCGCTGCTCAGTGCAACCCACGCCGTCGGCAACGTGGTCGTGAATTTCGCGACGGGCACCGTGCGCCAGGCCGCCGATCTTGTCGCGTACATGACCGCACCGCTCAGCCCGGGTGCCGACACGAAGCCCTCCCAACCTGGCTACTGGGCGGCGCTTCGGGCGGCGAACGGCCACCCGGCGCCCTACGACGTTCCCTACTGGGAAGTCGGCAACGAGCAGCTTGTGCCGGCCGAGTTCGGCTGGCGCTCGGGCAGCCTCGTCGCGCTCGGGCCCCACGGTGCCGGCTGCCCAGCGAGCGAGGTGAAGGTTTGCCTCTACGCGTTCGGAGGGACGACGCGCTTTTCACACCAGCCCGTCGGCACGCTCGCCGATGAACTGCCGGCGGCCTCGTATTCAGACGGGCGGTCCAACCAGCGCTTCTTCGTCTACTACCCGCCGGTCGTCCGCCGGAGCGAGGTCGTGATGGTCGACGGAGTCCAATGGCACCAGGTGGCGAGCTTTGCCCGGGCTGGACGCGACAGCACGGTGTTCACCTTCAACGCCGCGAGCGGCGCGATCACTTTCGGCAACGGAGACCACGGAGCGATCCCGCCGGCAGGGGCACAGATCACGACCAGCTACGAGTCGGGCCCTCACGGTGGCTTCGTTGAGTTCTACCGGGCAATGAAGCGCATGAATCCACAGATCCAGGTGTGCCAGGCCGAGCAGCCGAGCATCGCGTTCTTGAAGCTGATGGGCCGCCGCTTTCCTTACGACTGTGTCGAAGACCATCCCTACGCTGCCCCGCGCAATTCGAACGCACCGCTTCGGACCTACGAGCAGCGGCTGATGACCTATCCCCAGCGCGAAGGCGCGTTCTTGGGCCGGCTGCAGCGCTTGATCCGTCACTACGCCGGGCGGAACGTTCCGGTGGTCGTCACCGAGTACGGCCAGCTTGTCAAACCCATGCCCCAGGCCGATCCCCACTTCATCCTCTCCTTGGACGAGGCGCTGCTCGTCGCCGCGCAGCTGCGCCAGTGGATTGAGCACGGCGTGCCGCTGGCAGAGAAGTACCTCCTCACCGCTTCTCCATTCCCAGCACTGCCGCCCGTCGGCCGGGGCGATGCCATCGACCCGCGCCTCCCCGCGCCCTACTGGGAACCCGGCCTGCGGATCGGCTCGGCGATGATCGCTGGCCCCGGACCGCACTTTGTCGCGGAGCCGAGCGGCGAGGCGCTGTCGATGATGTCCAAGCTGGCTGGAATGACCCTGTTGCGCACCTCGGTTCGCAACGTCGTGCCGCTTCCCCTCGCCCGGTCGGTGCCGAGTCTGCTCGTAACCGCTGCGTCGGGCACCTCTCGGCGCGACCTGCTCGTGATCAACGACAGTCCGAGTGCGTCCTACACCGCAGCCATTACGATGCCGGGCACGTTCGCCGGCCAGCTCGTCCGAAGCGAGACGCTGAACGGTACGTCTGCGTCGGCGTACAACACGACGTTCCAACCGACGGCGGTCTCCATCCGCTCCCATCGCCTGCGGCTGCGCTCGAGCGAGTTGTCCTGGCGCTTCCCCGCCCACTCGGTGACCCTTCTCGAGTTCGACGGCCGCCGTCCCGCACTGTCGCGCGCCATCAGCGCGGCGCCCCCCGGCTGAGGCACCGCACGGGCGCTGGCGCCGCTTGGGGCGTTGCGCAGGGCGAAGGAGTGCACCGCTCCCATTTGACGGACGCACGCGGGCGATCGTCCCGACCCGCGACCGTGCGGTCGCGCCCGCGCCGGACCACCGATCGGTCACGGGTCGCCGCTGGCGCTGGACTGCCGGGTCCCGACGATCTTTGGTCCGGCCACCGCGCGACGCGCATTGCCGGGCGATCTGCGTAGCTCGCCACGGGCGCGGCTTCGCGCATCAAAGCCGTGCTGAATAGACGCTCATGGCCCATTTGAACTCCGAGCTGAAGAATTCACCTCCCGCCCATACCGACGAAGAAGGCCCGTTAAGTCGCCTCCCTATCGTGTGCACCGATGTCGCCACCACTCGGGCAACGAACAGGAGTAAATATGGGAATGAGCCGCAAGCGTCTCGGGGAAAGCCCTCGCCGAACGCCCTCGCCGACCACGCACCCACAGTCGCCACGCCGTGGGCGCCGCGCACCTGCCGTGATGGGAACCGCCATCGCGATGGTGGGCCTCACCACGGGGACGGCCGTCGCGCAGGCACGCGTTCATGGCCGACACGAGGGCGGACGGGCCGCGGGCGCGACCACGATCCAACTCTGGGAGTCGCACAACGGCGGGCCGGTCGGTGGAGCGATGACGACGCTCGTCGACAAGTTCAATGCCTCGCAAAAGAAGGTCCACGTGTCGATCGTCGTGACGAAGGCCTCCACAAAGCTGCTTGCCGCGATCCCCGCAGGCAATGCGCCCGTGCTTGCGGAGATCAGCCACTACGACGGGTCCTTTGTCCATGCTGGCGCCTTGGTGTCGTGGAACTCCTTCATGGCGCACAGCAAGGTGGTGAGCGCCAAGAACCTGCTCCCCGTGGCCTGGCAGAACGGCGACGTGAACGGGCAGCACTACCGTCTCGAGACCGACCTCAAGGTCTCGGAGGTTTTCTACAACGCGGCACTCTTCAAGAAGGCCGGGATCGCCGCTGGGCCGACCACCTGGACCCAACTCGCGACCGACGCAGCCAGGCTCAAGGCGCTGGGAGTGATCCCGATCGGCTGGAAGGACTCCTCAGCGCACATCCTGCCGGCGTTCATGAGCAACGGTGGCACCCTCCTCAAGGGGGGCAACGCCGTCGGAAAGCAGGTCAGCTTCGACACACCCGCCGGCCTCAAGACGTTCTCCTACTTCCGATCCCTCTACCAGTCAAACGAACTGCAGTTCCACCACGGCACAACCCTGCGAGAGGATCTCGCCGCTGGCAAAATGGCAATGATTGACGGGACCTCGGCAGGCTACGCGAAGGTCCTCGCCGCGGTCGGCGGGAAGTTCCCTGTCGGTGCTTTCGTCGAGCCGGCAGGATCAACCGGCCACGCCGCCAACCTCGCCCAAGGGCTCGGGTTCGTTCTCCCCAAGGGACACACCCACGCGCAGGACGAAGCGGCTTGGACATTCGTGCAGTGGTGGTTCGAACCCGCGCAGCAAGCATTGTGGGCTGAGAAGACCGGCTACGACCCGGAAACCCGGGCTGGAATCGCTGCGATTCCTGCCGCGTTCCTCGCGGGTCACGCGGGGCTTCGGGCCTCCATCGCAGCGGCCGAGTCGCCCCATACGGTCGCCCGTCCGACGAGCGACAGCTACCAGGAAGTGCAGGCGGCCCTCGACGCCAGCTTCTTTGATGCTGTGACCGGAAAGCAGTCGGTCACCTCGGCACTCACCAGCCTGAACAAGCAAGCCGACGCCTACATGCAAGGATCAAGCGCACTCTGAGCCCATGGGGTGGCCCCAGTCGGCGCACACGCCGACTGGGGCCACCGAGCTCGTCGTAGCGCAATGACGACGAAGGAATGTCTCGATGAGCGAACAGGCAATCGGCCTGCCCACAGAACTGCACAAGGCGTGCCAACAGCACCGTGACATCACTGGTGGCTGGGCGCGCGCAGCGATCTTTGGGATCAGCGATGGCCTCGTATCGAACGCCTCGCTCGTGCTCGGCATGGAAGGGGCACACCCCGCAATCGCGGCGATCCGACTAGCAGGGATCGCCGGTCTGCTCGGTGGAGCATTGTCGATGGCGGCGGGCGAGCTCGTGTCGATGCGGGCACAAGCCGAACTCCTCCAGCACGAACTCGAAGTGGAGCGCGAGGAGATCGAGCGCGATCCCGAACACGAGCGCGAGGAGCTCGCGCTGATCTATCGGCGCCGAGGCCTCACCCCGGCGATGGCAGACGTCATCGCGACCGAGATGATGGCGACACCCGAGCTCGCGCTCGAGGCGCACGCTCGCGAAGAGCTCGGGATCGACCCGCATTCGCTCGGCTCACCGCTCGGCGCGGCCGTGGCTTCCTTTTGCTCGTTCGCACTCGGCGCCCTTGTCCCGCTGCTCGCGCTCTTCGTCGCGCGGGGCCAACATGTGGCGTTGCTCGCCGCAGTGCTGAGCGGCGGTGTCGCCGCTGTGGTCGGCGCGCTCCTCGGCCGATTCTCGGGGCGGCCGGTGTGGCGTGCCTCGCTCCGGCAGCTCGCCGTCTGCGCAACAGCCGCAGGTGTCACCTATGCCATCGGAACCGCCGTTGGCCAGATCAAGGGCTTGTGAGGCAACGCTATGGCGCGCATAGAACTCCGTGGACTTACGAAGCAGTTCGGTGAGAGCCGGGTCGTTGACGAGATCGACCTTATGATCGACGACGGAGAGTTCGTCGTGTTGCTCGGCCCATCAGGGTGCGGGAAGACCACTACGCTCAGGATGATCGCTGGACTCGAGCCGATCAGCTCTGGCGAGCTCGTCTTCGACGACAAGATCATGAACGATGAGCCCGCCGAACGCCGCGGTGTGGGGATGGTCTTCCAGAACTACGCGCTCTACCCCCACATGACCGTGGCCGCGAATCTGTCGTTCGGCCTCGCGTCGCGCCGGGGCCGGGGTTCTCGTCGCGTGGCCCGCCAGAAAGAGCGTGCCCGCGTACAAGAGATCGCGCGCCTTCTCGAGATCGAGCACGTGCTCGATCGGCGGCCGAAAGAGCTCTCGGGTGGCCAGCGACAGCGGGTCGCGCTCGGACGCGCACTCGCCCGCGACCCCGACGTGTTCCTGCTCGATGAACCCCTGTCGAACCTCGACGCCAGTCTTCGCGACAAGATGCGCATGGAACTCGCGCGACTGCATGCCGAGCTTCCGATCACTACGCTCTATGTCACCCACGACCAGGGCGAGGCCCTGACGCTCGCCGACCAGCTCGTGGTCATGAATGGCGGCAAGATCGCCCAGGCTGGCTCCCCGCGCGAGATCTACGCCCGTCCTGCCGACAGCTTCGTCGCCGCGTTCCTGGGCTCGCCGGGCATGAATTTGTGGCCACTAGGAGCGGGAGACAACGCGACCCACCAAGAGGGCCTGCGGCTTCCCGACAAGATTGCGAGTCTTTCGGCACGTGCCGGTAGGCTCGGTGCCACCGTTGGCATCCGCCCCGAGCATCTGCACATCGCTGGGACGCGTAGCGACCTCGTCGCGCACTTCACGTGCCGAGTCCAGGTCGTTGAAAACCTCGGGAGCCATCTGCTCCTGCACGGCGCCATGATCGACCAAGCGCGGGCTGACGTCGTCGCCAAGCTCGAGCCGCAGTTCGACGTCGGACGTGGTGACACGATCAGCTTTGGCGCAAGGGCCGAGCACGTCCACGTCTTCGATGCCGAAAGTGGAGCCCGCATCGATGATGCCATTCACCGAGGCGGAACGCCTCTGCATTCGCATTACCGCCGCCAGCGCGAGGCGGTGATCGGATGAGCCTGCTCCAAGAGCGCGCCGAACTCGCAGGCTCTGCGCGCCAACGTCGCGAGCGGCCAACGATGACCCGGTCGGCCCAGGCTCGACGGGCGAGGCGGATCCGGCATCTCAAGGATCACCTGGTTGCTTACGGCCTGCTCTCTCCCGCGCTCGCGGTATTTGTGGTCTTCTTTTATGTCCCGGCGGCCTACCTCGTCTATATCTCCTTCTTTCACTGGGGCGTTCTCTCGTCGTCGACGAGCTTTGTCGGCCTCGAGAACTTCCGCCGCCTCTTTGCCCAACCGCTCTTTTGGCATGCGCTGGCGACGAGTGGCTACTACACGCTCGTAATGATTCCCGCGACGACGCTGCTCGCCCTTGGAATTTCACTCGTCTTAAAAGAGGCGGTGACGGCGCGTCGCGGCGGGGTCTGGCGCGCCGCGGTGTTTCTCCCCCACGTCACACCGGTGGTCGCGACCTCGATCATCTGGGTGTGGATCTTCAATCCGCAGTTCGGACTCGCGAACTTCGTCTTGGAGAAGTTGCATCTTCCAGCGCTCGGTTGGCTGGATACGACCCAGTGGGCGCTCCCGGCGGTGATGATCGACAGCCTGTGGCACTCGCTCGGCTTGTATGTGATCATCTTCCTCGCAGGACTCGCAAACGTGCCGAGGGAGCTCGTCGAAGTGGCTCGACTCGACGGTGCGCGGCGCTCCCGGATCTTCCGGCGGGTGATCTTGCCGCTGCTCTCACCGACGACGTTCTTCGTGGTGATTCTGGCGACCGTCAATAGCTGGCAGGCGTTCTCACAGATCTACACGATGACCGGCGGTCCGCACGGTGGTGCTGGTGGTCCGGCCTTTTCCACAACGACCGACGCGCTCCTCGTCTATCAGACCGCCTTCAGCTTCGATCACTTCAGTCTCGCAGCGGCGATGGCGTTGGTTCTCTTTGTCATCATCTTGCTGCTCACGGTCATCCAGAAGTGGATTTCCAACAAGGTGGTGTTCTACCGATGACATTCCGAAAACAATGGCCAAAGCAAATCGGACGCATGAGATCATTTACGCTGCTTCGCTGGGCGGCGGTAATCATCATTGCGGTGTTGTTTGCCTTTCCCCTCTACTTGGTTGTGGTCACTGCCTTCCAGAGCCATGGGGGAGTCTTCTCCATTCCGCCAGACTTCGCGCCGGCATTCCACGCCGACGCCTTCATGTTCGTGCTCGAGCACACCAATTGGGCACGCTTCATGGCCAACACGGTGTTCGTCTCGGGCACTACGGTGGTGCTCGTGCTCGCCACATCGGCGCTCGCGGGCTACGCGCTCGCCGAGCTCTCGTTTCGGGGCCGCGGTGCATTCTTTTTTCTCGTGCTCGCAGTGATCATGCTGCCCGCTCAGGCGCTGCTCATTCCCCAGTACGCGATCGCGCTCCATTTGCGCCTGCTCAACACCTATGCAATCCAGATCATCCCCTTCGCTGCAAGCACGTTCGGCATCATCTTGTTCCGACAGTTTTTCAAGGGGCTTCCTCGTGCGTACTGGGAAGCGGCGCGGCTCGAAGGCGTCGGGCACCTTCGCTACATCTGGCGAGTGGCACTTCCGCTTGCGCGGCCGGCAGTCGTCACGGTGGCGCTGTTGACCTTCATCAGCGCCTGGAACCAGTTCCAGTGGCCATTGATCATGACGAGCTCCACCTCGATCCAGCCCATCGAGGTCGCGCTCAGCCACTACATGCAGACGTTCGAGGCGAATTGGCGCAAGCTGGCCTCTGCCGTGCTCTTGGCCTTGACGCCGGTCGTCATCCTGTTTTTGCTGCTGCAGCGCCACATCGTGGCTGGCGTGGCCGGTCGCGACAGTGGCGTCAACGCCTGAGGCGTGTGGTCGTGTCGAGTATCGGCCTGTTGCCGAGTGCTGGAGGCGGCGCCCGTGTCTTAGTGGTTGAGGACGACGAGGAACTGCTGTCCGCCCTTGAGCGGCACCTGCGCGAGGCAGGCTTCAGGGTCGCGCTCGCGAGCAACGGTGAGGAGGCGCTCCGCAGGCTGCTTGAGGGACCAGCACATGGTGAACAGATCGAAGCGGTCGTACTGGACCTTTTGCTGCCGGGCCTGAACGGGCGCGAGGTGTGCTATCGCCTGCGCGCGGCTGGATGCTGGGTCCCGGTTTTGATGGCGACGGCCTTCGGTGAGGTGGAGGACCGGATCCAGGGATTCGCCGACGGCGCGGACGATTACCTCGTCAAACCCTTTAGCCTGGCGGAGCTGGTGGTGCGTCTCCGGGCGATCCTGAGGAGAGGGCCGGCTGGGGAGGCGACGCGACTTCAAGTGGGCGACCTCGTGATGGACGTCTCCGCACAGCGAGTCTGGCGAGGCGAG
>JAJZKA010000116.1 GCA_021809805.1 Actinomycetes bacterium | reverse complement strand
AGCAGCGCCCGTTGCGCAGCACCGAGGACGTGCTGTCGGCCGACGCCGAGGCGCGTCGACTGGCTGCGCGGGCCGTCGCCGCCCGGGACACGGCATGAGCAGCGCCCCTGTGGGCCCGCCGCCGCCGCCAGCGGCGGCGGCGCGCTCGAATCGTGCGGCGCTCGTGCGTCTTGGGGCCGTCGTCACGCTCGGCGTCGTCCTCGCCATCGTGCTGCACGGCCTCGCCGTCCTGGTCGTCATCAGCTCGCTGATCGCGATGGTGATGCTGCACGAGGCCGGGCACTTCGCGACGGCCAAGTGGTCGGGCATGAAGGTGACCGAGTACTTCTTGGGCTTCGGGCCGCGCTTGTGGTCGGTCCGGCGCGGCGAGACCGAGTACGGGATTAAGGCGATCCCGGCCGGCGGCTATGTCCGCATCGTGGGCATGACCAATCTTGAGCAGGTCGATCCGGCCGACGAGGGCCGCAGCTACCGCCAGGCGAGCTTCCCGCGCCGTCTCCTCGTCGGGGTCGCCGGCTCGGCGATGCACTTCGTCATCGCCTTCGGCCTGCTGTGGGGGATGTGCGCCTTCTCCGGGCTGCCGCAGGGCATCGCCGTGACCCGCCAGATCGCGGCGGTGGTGCCCTTTTTGAGCGGCCCCTCGCCCGCTGAGCGCGCCGGACTGCGCGCCGGAGACGTGATCGTGGCGGTCGACGGTCGCCCCGTGCGCAGCGAGCAGGAGCTCAAGCGGATCATCCTCAACAGCGCCGGAGTCGCCCTGCACCTCACCGTGCTGCGCAATGGCGTCCACGTCCCGCTGACGATCACCCCGGCGGCCGAGCGGGGCCAGGAGGTGCGCGCCCCGAACGGCACGATCGAGCACTTCGCCACCACCCGGCGCGGTGCTGGGGTGATCGGGGTCGACTTCGCCACGGTGGCGGTGAACCGCACCTACGGCGTGGGGGGCGGGCTCGTCGAGGCCGGTCACCAGCTCGGCGTCTACACGAGAGAGACCGCGATCGGCATCGCCGACGTCTTCTCCCTCCACGGCCTCGGCAACCTCTACCACGCCGTGGCGACTGCCGCCCAGCACCAGCCGACCGGCGCTGCGGGAGCGAGCAGTGCCGTGGGGACGAAGACCTCCTCCTCGAACAACCAGGTGCTCTCGACCCTCGGCGCCGCCGAGGTGGCCGTGCAGGCCGCGCATCGCGGCGTGTCGGACCTGCTCGTCATCTTGGTGGCGATCAACATCTTTGTCGGGATGGTCAACTTGTTCCCGATGCTGCCGCTCGACGGCGGTCATGTGCTCATCGCCTGCTACGAGCGGATCCGGTCGCGTCGCGGCCGCCGCTATCACGCGGACGTCGCGAAGCTGATGCCGGTCGCCTACCTGTTCCTGGCGCTGATCTTGCTCGTGGGCCTGAGCGCGCTGTACGTCAACTTGCTGCATCCTCCGACGCTTGGTTGAGGCCTTCGCGATGCCCGGCGGCGATGGGGCCTACGCTTTAAGGTGACTGAGCCGCCGCGACACGAGCGGGGCCGAGGAGGACCAGCAATGGCGAAAGCCGGCGTGAGCGTTGCCGCGAGGAAGATGACCCGCCAGATCATTCTCGGCGGCGTGGCAATCGGCGGCGGAGCCCCGGTCAGTGTCCAGTCGATGACGACGACCAAGACCGCCGACGTCGACGGCACCTTGCAGCAGATCTACGCCCTTGCCGCGGCGGGCGCCGACATCGTGCGGTGCACCTGCAACGAGCGGGAGGCCGCCGAGGGCCTGGCACGCATCGTGCCCCGGTCCCCGGTGCCGATTGTCGCCGACATCCACTTTCACGTCGAGATGGCGCTTGCCGCGCTCGATGCCGGGGTGAACGGTCTGCGGCTCAACCCGGGCAACCTGCGAAAGCCCGAAGAGATCAAGCTCGTGGCCAAGGAGGCCAAAGACCGCGGCGTCCCGATCCGTATCGGGGTCAATGCCGGCTCGTTGCACCCCGAGCTCTATAAGCGCTTCGGCGGCGCGACCCCCGAGGCGCTCGTCGAATCGGCCCGCCAGGAGCTCGCCTATTTCGACGAAGTCGACTTCCACGACGTGAAGATCTCGGTCAAGGCCTCGAGCGTGCCGCTGATGATCGAGGCCTACCGCCTCGCCTCGGAGACCTTCGACTTCCCCCTGCACCTCGGGGTGACCGAGGCGGGACCGCCGCCGAGCGGGCTCGTCAAGGCGACCGCCGGGATCGCCACCTTGCTCGCCGAGGGCATCGGCGACACGATCCGCTACTCCCTCACGGCCGATCCCGTCGAGGAGGCCCGCGCCGGGCGCCAGCTGCTCGAGGCGCTCGGGCTGCGCGAGCGCCGGGGCCTCGACCTCATCGCGTGCCCGTCGTGCGGCCGCGCCGAGATCGACGTCATCGGCGTCGCAAAGCGTGTCCAGGAGGCCCTCGAGGAGCGCAAGATCCCCCTGCAGGTCGCCGTGATGGGCTGCGTGGTGAACGGCCCCGGCGAGGCCCGCGAGGCCGATCTCGGCATCGCCGCCGGTCGCCACAAGGGCCACTTGTTCATCAAGGGAAAGATCGTCCGCGTCGTGCCGGAGTCCGAGATGGTCGAGGCGCTCGTCGCCGAGGCCGACAAGATCATCGCCGAGGGCATCGAGGCGCGCCTCGCCGCGGCCGATGGCGCGGCCGAGGCCGAGGCCGAGGCCGACCGGCGCCAGCTGCTCGATGAGAAGGGTGCTGACGCCAACCGCTCCGAGGAGGTCGTGATGCGGATCCGCAAGCACCTCGACGAGCACAAGCAGGACCGAGGAAGCCAAGACGGCGCCTCCGGCTAGGCCTGAGGGTCAAAGGGGCGGCGAGCGGATCGTGATCCGCCGTCCTGCCGCCCATGAGCTCGATGCCGTGCTCGAGATCGACGAGGCGAGCTTTTCCTGGAAGATGTCGCCCGCCGAGCGGGCGCGCGCCGCCGAGAGCATCGAGGCGGGGGTGGTGCGCGTCGCCGAGCTCGACGGGGAGCTCGTCGGCGTCCTCGGGGCGTCCTCGGCGGAGATGACCTGCCCGGGAGGGGCACTCGCGCGTGCCGTGGCGGTGAGCAACGTCGCCGTTCTGCCGACGCACCGGCGCCGCGGTGTCATGTCGGCGATGCTCGCCCATCTTTTCGACGAGGTGCACGGTTCGGGCAGTGCCCTCGTCGTGCTCTACGCGAGCGAGGGCGGCATCTATGGTCGCTTCGGCTTTGCTCCGGCGAGCTTTGCCGCCACCTACCGCCTCGAGCGCGACGCGGCGCGCCTTCGGCCGATCGGTACTGGCCAGCCAGCGGTGCGCCTGCTCCGTCCTGGCGAGGCGGCCGAGGCCCTGCCGGCCGTCTTCGACCTCGCCCGGCGCCAGCGAGCCGGCGAGCTGGAGCGCAGCCCGGGGGGCTGGGCGGCGCTGTTGGAGGAGCCCGCCGGGCCAGTGGCCCGCTTCGTGGCCGCCGCGATCTTGGCAGGGGAGGTGGCGGGCTATGTGATCTATGAGGTGGTTGCGCAGGCTCCCGCGAGTCGCGTGCGGCCCGAGGAGGCGGTCGCCGACCGCCTGCTGCGCCTGGTTGAGCTCGTCGCCCTCGACGAGGGCGCTTATCGCGCCCTGTGGTCCTACCTGCTCGACATTGACCTCGTCGGGGCGCTCGTCACCGGGCCGCGCCCGCTCGACGAGCCGCTGCGCTTCTTGTTGGAAGACCCCCGGGCGCTCGAGGTCCGCCGGCTCGAGGACCACACCTGGCTGCGACTGCTCGACGTCCATCGGGCGCTCTGCGAGCGGCGCTATCGCGCCGCCGGGTCGCTCGTGATCGAGATCAGCGACGGCCACTGTCCCTGGAACGCCGGCCGCATCGCGCTCGTCGTCGATCCCAGCGGGCAGGCGAGCGTCGCCCCCAGCGCGGCGCCCCCCGACCTCGTCTGCGGCATCGCCGGCCTGGCCGCCGGCTACCTCGGCGCCACGAGCTGGCGGACGCTCGTGCGTGCCGGCGCCGTCACGGCCGCCTCTGCGGCATCGCTCGCGCGAGCGGACCTCCTCTTCGGCACCGCTGAACAGCCCTTTTGCACGCCGGGGTTCTGAGCGCGCTCGGGTCGCCCTCAGCGAATGTCCAGGGAGCAGCGGGTAGAATGAGCGCTCGGCCCTCCGCATGACGCGCACTTCGCCGTTGGCCGCGGCCCGGGGGCATACAGGGAGGACATCGCAGTCATGGCATCGTCGAGCCGGCCCCAGTCCGGTCAGGGCCAAAGCGGGGGTCCCCGCCGCCTCGGCCAGCAGCCAGCGCGCTCGGGCGGTGGCCGCCAGAACGCGAACCACCGCCCCGGCAACGGGCCGGCGCGCCGCCAAAGTGGTGCCCAGCGCCGCTACGACCGCTCGCGCCAGCGCCGCACGAACTGGGTCGGCTGGGCGGCCGTCGCCGTCGTCCTGATCGCCCTCGGCACGATCCTCGGGATCCGCTTCACGAGCAGCTCGAGCAGCTCGAGCAGCTCGAAATCGGGCGCGGTCACCGGTGCGGACCGCAACCCGGCACCGGCGCCTGCTGCCGAAGTCAAGGCGATCACGACCATCCCCGCCTCGGTCTTCAACTCCGTCGGCACCGCCGGACAGCCCGTGCCCTTCTCGGTGACCGCCAAGCAGCCGACGCTCACGAGCGGCGGCAAGCCCCGGCTCGTCTACGAGGGCGGCGAGTACTGCCCCTACTGCGCGGTCACGCGCTACGCGATCGTCGCTGCGCTCAGCCGTTTCGGGACCTTTTCGAACCTGAAAGAGACGGCATCGGGGCCGAGCGACGGCGACATCCCGACGTTCAGCTTCGTCGGCGCCAGCTACTCGAGCAAGTACGTCGCCTTCAGCCCCTACGAGGCTGCCGACCGCAATGGCAACCCGCTCATGAAGGTGCCCGCACAGGTCTCGGCGCTCTACACGAAATACGACGGCAACCCGAACACCGGCAAGGCGTCCAAGTTCGCCAACGGTAACTGGTCCCAGCCCGGCATCCCCTTCCTCGACCTCGCCAACCGCTTCGTGGTGGCGGGCACGTCGCCTGGCCTGTACCAGGTCGTGGCGAGCGGCGTCCTCACCAACGGCGGCCCAGGCCGCCAGGCGATCGCGAACGCCATTCACGACCCCACCTCGCCGACCGGCAAGTCGATCCAAGCGTCCCAGTTCATCGCCGAGGCGAACTACCTCACCGGCGGGATCTGCCTCTCCGATGGCGCCAAGCCGTCATCGGTCTGCGCCTCGCCGGGCGTGAAGGCGGCGATCTCGGCGCTCGCCAAGGCCAAGACGGTCAGCTAGCGGCGATGCCCAAACGATCGAGCGCGACCCGCGGGCGCCAGGCGCCCGCGGGCAGTGCTGCGCCGGCGCCCGAACGGACCTCGATGTCGGGCGACCACCGACCGCTCGAGGAAGCGGGCGATGCGGGGGGGGACGGGGACGTGGAGGTGACCTGGCGCGCCTATGCGACGCCGATCATCTGCCTGCTTGGGCTGGCCGCGGCCACCTACTTGACCATTGCCCACTACACCCAGTCCGGCCTCGCCGTCTGCCCGGAGAACTCGGTCGTCAACTGCTTGAAGGTGACGACGAGCGCCGAGTCGTTCGTCTTCGGGATCCCCGTCGCGCTCCTCGGGGCGATCTATTTCCTCCCGATGCTGGCGCTGTGCCTGCCGGCAGCCTGGCGCTCGGCGAACCCCTACGTCGCACCGGCGCGCCTGGCGGGGGCATTCGCCGGGATGGGCTTCGTCTTCTACCTGCTTTATGCCGAGCTCTTTGTGATCAAGGCGATCTGCTTGTGGTGCACGAGTGTCCACGTGCTGACGTTCCTGCTCTTCTTGTGCGTGATGACCGGTTGGGCGGACGGCCGCGCCGCCTATTGGGCGCGCCTTGACGAGGCCGCTTAAGCGAGGGCCGTCACGACGGCGTCGATCACCGCGTCGAGGATCTCGCGGCTCGTCGCGAAGTTGAGGCGGGCATGGCCGCGCCCTTGTGCCCCGAAGTCCGTCCCCGGCGAGAGCGCGACCCGTCCCCGCTCGAGCGCCACGTCCGCCGGCTCGGCGCCGATCTGAAGCGGCGAAGCGTCGATCCAGGCGAGATAGGTGGCCTGCGGCGGGACGAGCTCGAGTGCGGTCTCTGCGCGAAGGCGCGCGGCGAGGTGGTCGCGGTTGGCGGCGAGGTACTCGACGAGCGCGGCCAACCATGCCCCGCCGTCGCGCCAGGCGGCCAGCGTCGCCGCGACCCCGAGCACGCTCGGCGTGCCATACAGGGCGAAGGGGGCGGCGTCGCGGCGCTCACGCAGCGCCTGCGGGCCGATATGGGCGAGCGCGCAGCGGATGCCGGCGAGGTTGAACGCCTTGGTGGCCGAGGTGAGCGTCACGGTGCGCGCCTGTGTCGCCTCGCCGAGCGAGGCGAAAGGCACGTGATGCGCCCCGGGGTAGGTGAGCTCGGCGTGCACCTCGTCGCTGATCACGAGGAGATCCAGGCGCTCGGCGATCTCGGCCAGCGCCTCGAGCTCGTCGCGGGCGAACACCTTGCCGGTCGGATTGTGCGGGTGCACGAGCAAAAGCGCCCGGCAGTTGGCGGCGCCGAGCTCGCGGGCCGCGCGCTCTTTGTCGAAGCGCCACGTGGCCCCGCTGGTTTCCATTGGGATCTCGACGATGCGCCGCCGCATCGCCCGCAGGCTGGAGAGGAAGGGCGGGTACGTGGGGGTGTGCAGGGCGACGGCGTCGCCGGGCTTGGTGGCGAGCTCGAGGGCGAGCTGCACGCCCTGGATGATGTCGCACAGCTCCCGCACCTGTGCCGGGTCGATCTGCCAGCCATAGCGCGCGGCCATCCGCCCGGCGAGCGCTTCGCGCAACGGCGATCCGGCCGGCCAGTAGGGATAGCCGAGATCTCCTTGATCAACGAGCGCGATGAGCGCCTCGCGCACCGCGGGTGCCGGGGCGAAGTCCATGTCCGCGACCCACGCAGCGAGGACGTCGGGGCCATAGCGGCGCCACTTCTGCCCGCCGCGCCGTCGCAGCTCGGCGATGTTGACCGCATCGAAGCCGAAGTCTGCGCTCATCGACCACGCCCGAGCTCGACGACGCGCAGCCCGGTGACCTGTTCGCTCAACAGCTCGACGACGTGCGGATGACAGGTGAACACGAGCACCTGGTGCGTCGTGGCGACCTTGGCGAGGGCCCCGGCGAGCGCGCGGGCGCGCTCGGGGTCGAAGTTGACGAGGACGTCATCAAGGACGAGCGGCAAGCGCACCGAGCGCTCGGCAAAGGTCGCCGCGAGCGCCAGGCGCAGGCAGAGGTAGAGCTGTTCGGCCGTTCCCCGGCTGAGGGCTCCCGAGTCGACCCGCGCCCCGCTCGGGCGAAGCGCGTCAAGCCCGTGGCTGCGGCCGCCGTCGGACTGCTCGCGGGTGACGAGGCGGTCGTAGCGGCCGGCGGTCACCTCGCTGAACAGCTCGCCCGCCCGGCGGATGACGAGCGGCTGGCGCTCCTGCTCGTAGCGGCGCAGCGCCCGCTCGAGCAGCGCGCGGGCGAGGCCGAGCTCGGCCCACTCGCGCAGCCGGCTCGTGAGGTCCTCGCGCACGGCCGAGAGCTCGAGCTCGAGCTCGGCGATCTCGCTCGAGTGCAAGAGCGCCTCGCGCTGCGCGAGCAGCTCCGCGCGCTCGCCCACCAGCGCGTCGTGCTGGGCTCCACGCTCGGTGAGCTCGGTCTCCAAGCGGCGCTGCTCGACCTCCCATTCGAGCACGGCACCGCATTCGAGCTCATCTCGCAGACGCTCGGCGGTGGCGTCGGCACCAAGGCCACGGCGCAGGTCGGCGCGGGCCGCCACGATGTGTTCGCTCAGCTCAGCGCGGCGCCGGGAGGAGGCGGCTGCCTGCTCGGAGCGGCCGGCCAGCTCGGCGAGGAGCGCGAGCGGGTCCCCGTCGCTGACGCGGCGCGCGCCGAGTTTGTCGGCGAGCGTCTCGAGCTCGCTGCGATAGTCGAGGAGGGAGCGCTCGATGCGCTCGCGCTCGCTCTCGAGGCGGGCGCGCTGGGCGAGGAGGCCCTGGAGGTGCGCGAGCCGGCGAAGCAGGATCGCCAGCGCAGCCGGCTGGGTGCGCGGGACCCCGAGGCGGCGGGCGAGAGCCGAGGCGGCGTCCTCGAGCGACGACGCGTCACGCTCGAGCTCATCCGCGCGCGAAGCCAGGCGCTCGAAGGTCGCGGCGGCGGCCGCGTGGCTGCGGGCGTGCTGTTCGAGGTCGCGTCGCTGGTGCTGGTGCTCCTCGTGGCGACGAATCCGCGCTTCGAGCGCGGTCATCGCCACCGGCTCGAGGCCGAGGCGCTCCGCCAGGCCCTGTGCCGCCTTGTTCGCCTCGTCGAGGCGGGTCCGCAGTTCCGGCTCGCCGCCGGTCTCGGGAGCCTTCGTGGGGGCGCCGCGTTGGCGCACGGCCAGGGCGGCGAGGACCAAGAGCGCCCCGGCGCCAAGGAGCGTGACGCCGCCGGCGAGCGCGGCTCCGCGCAGCATTGCCCACGCGCCACAGGCGGCAAAGACCACGGCGAGCAGCACCACGAGGGGCGTCATCGCGAGGAGAGGGTGGCCGCTGCGCCGGGCTGCGAGCTCGGTGAGGCGCGCCTCGCGTTCACAGGCACTGAGCTCGCTCACGAGCCGGTCCCGTTCGGCGATCCACGCCCGCGCCTCGGTGAGCTCGAGGGCCTCGCTGGCAAGGCAGTCCGAGCTCGGTACCTCCTCGCCGGTTGCCGGCGCGTCGGCGACAACCTGGGAGAGCGCGGCGCGCGCCGTATCCAGCTGGAGGTCCGTCTCGCGGCGAGCCGCGATGGCGGCAAGGCAGCGCTCGCCGAGCTCCTCTGCCGCAGCGAGGTCGTCCTCGCCGACCGATGCCGCGTGCGCCCACCAGCCGTCACCACCTGCCTCGGCGAGCGCGAGGCTCAGCTCCTTCGCGCGATGGTCCAGCTGGCCGAGCTCTCGGCGGAGCTCGCCAAGGCGCGCCTGGCGCGCCTCGTCGCCAGAACGCGCCGCCTGCAGCGCCTTGAGCTCGGGGTGGAGCGCGAGCAGGAGCTCCTCGTCCTCGCCGGGCGCGAGCGTCCCGAGCTCACCCTCTGCCCGCCGCAGGCGCTCGAGGCTCGGCCAGCTCAACGCGAGCCGCTCGAGCTCGCCGACCCGCCGGCGCAGCGCCTCGCCGTGCTGGCGGCTGGCGGCGAGCTCGTGGTCGAGCACCTCGAGGCGTTGCGCGACGGTCGAGAAGCCCGCGGACTCGCTGCGCAGCTCGCGCAGGCGCGCTTCGATCGCCTCGCCGCGCCGCTGCAGCGCGTTGGCGGGCGCATCGTCTTTGCGCGGTCTCAGGATCTCCCCGCGGCGTTGCTCGAGCGCCTTGATCGCTGCGCCGGCCGAACGTCCGGCACCAAGGACGCCGGCGGAGAAGACCCGGTCGCGGACCTCGTCGGCCTCGAGCGAGTCGAGCGAAGCGAGCTCGGACAGGCCGAAGGCGAACACCGAGGAGAACAGGCCGGCGTCGGCCTCGCCGAGCAGGACGCGCAGCTCCTCCTCGCCGCCAAGTGAGCCGTCGGGCAAGGTGAGGACCGCCTTGCGCGTCTCGACGTGGCGCTCGAGGACATAGGGCCGTCCCGCGTCGTCGGCGAGCAGCAGCGCACCGCCGTGGCGACCGCCGCCGAGCGCGTCGTACAGGCGCTCTTTTCTGCGGCGGTCGGGGTAGCCGAAGAGCACCTGGCGGATGAAGGCGAGGAGCGTGGACTTGCCGGCTTCGTTCGGGCCGAACACGGCGGTCATTCCTGTTGGCAGGTCGCTCACGCGCTGGTCAACGTGCACGCCATAGCCGTCGATGCGCCATCCCGTGATCTTCACGTCGTGCGGTCCTCTCCGAGCAGCTCAAGGGCGCGCTCCACTGCGGCGTCGATGAGCGCGGTGCCCCCCTCTTGCTCGAGCAGATCGCTCAAGCGCCGCGCCATCGACCGTGGGGGCGTCCCGATCTCGGCGAGGAGCGCTTGTGCAGCTGCCGGGTCGCGCAGCAAGTCGTCACTTAGTGCCACGAGGTCGGCCGCGAAATCGCCGCGGGCACGCAGCGCCGCACGCTCGAGCGGTGCCGCCGACTCATCGACGAGCGAGTCCCACCAACACAGTGGGCTGGTTCCCTCGGCGTCGTCCCGCAATGCCGCGAGCAGCTCGCCGCGCACGCCCGGTCGGTTGAGCTCGTGATGGAGCGGGCTGCGGCCGACGAGCCGCCCGCGCAACACGACCGAGCGCCCCTCGGCGCGCTCGGCTTCGCCCCGCCCCGCCTCGGCGAGCGCCGTGGCGAGCTCCGAAAGGTTGGTGATCAGCGAGATGTCGAGCGTTGCGGTGCAAAAGCGGACGAGATCGCAGGGGACGAGCTCAATCCCGCTGACGGTTCCGTCCTCGATCGTGACGACGACTGCGCCCTTTGGCCCCTGCTCGCTCGCTCGGGGGCTGCGTGCCTGGCTGTTGCCGGGATAGACGACCCACGACCCCTGCGCTCCGCCACGGGCGAGCACCTTGTGCTCGTGGACATGACCGAGCGCGAGGTAGTCGAGCCCGCTGCGACAAAGGTCGTCGAGACTGCACGGGCTGTAGTTGGCATGCCCGGTCGCGGCGCCCTCGACGTTGCAATGCAGGAGGCCGATGTGGACGCCTGGACCTGTGGGTCGCGAGAAGTGACGGGCCAGGTTCTCCGTCGTTGCCGCTTGCGCGTAGCTGAGCCCTTGGACGGTCGCGATCACCTCGCCATCGCGTTCGACCGGGACGACTTCGACCTCGCGGGGGTCCCAGCCGAAGATCTTCACGCCATCGGGCCAGCTCGTGATCGCCGACCAACCCGTGCGGAGCGGGTCGTGGTTGCCGTGCACCACGAACGAGGAGATGCCCGCATCGGCGAGTCTGGCCAGGCCGTCGCGGAATCGCAGCTGGGCGCGCAGCCCTCGCTCGGCCCCGTCGTAGACGTCGCCGGCGACGAGCAAGAACGCCGCGTGGCGTTCGAGTGCCAGGTCGACGATGGCGTCGAAGGCTGCCAGCGATGCCTCCCGCAGTTCATGGGCGACCTGTGGCGCGACCGAGCCGATGCCGCTGAAGGGGGTGTCGAGGTGGAGATCTGCCGCGTGGATGAAACAGAAGCTGGGGCCCGCCACGACCGCTCAGGTTACCGATGGGCGGTGACAGCCATGTTGGTGGCCGAGTTCACCGCCATCGATCGTCGCGTGCCGGCTCCGCGCCCGAGCCGTTCGTGCTGAGGCGAGGCAATGGCGCGCCCGTGAGTTGCGATCCACCCGATGGTGCGGTTGCTGCGCTGGGCTTCGAGCGCGACTTCCCGCACGCTCTTGACAACGCTGTCATCGCGGGTTTTCCGCTCGGTCGGGCCCCCGCCTCGCTCGGGCTCACGCGCGCTCGGGATCGCGATCGGTTGCCACGCGCTCGAGGGCTACGACGCCCTCCTCGGCGGGACGGCCCTCGGGCTCGTGTTCGGGCCCGTGCTCGACTTCCTCGGCGCCAGCTCGGCCAGCGGGGTGACGCCGTCGACGATGCTGCCCTGGCGCTGGCCCCCGAGATCCCCTCGCGACCAGCGGAAGAGGACGGCTCCACCTCGACCGGGGGGAGGTCCGCGGGCGAGGCAAAGCGCCCGTAGGCCATCCCGGCGAACAGCGCCGCGCCGCGGATTCCCGCCTCGGCGACGGCGGGAATCGTGAGCGGCGGGAAGCATTCGGCCTTGAGGCGGCGGAGAACGGGGTTGCT
>JAJZKA010000115.1 GCA_021809805.1 Actinomycetes bacterium | reverse complement strand
CCATGCCCACCTCGCCTGGCGCAACGCGAACGCGAAGCACCCCGACGTGCTCGCCGCCCAGCGTAAGGAGCGGGCTCGCATCCGCTCCGAGCGACAGCGTCGCTGGGGACGACCCGCCACCCGGGCCGCCTGAGCCCAGCTCGTCGCCCGCAGGACCGACACCTGGCTCGATCAACGCGCCCGACGGCTGTTCGGCGCCCCCCTTGCTGGCGCGACGGCCGCTCCCTGAGCACCGACCAACGCTCTCGGGGCCCTCTACCAGGGCGAAGGCGCGCGAACCTTTGTGGTCAAGGCACTAGCCTGGGTGGGCCATGAGCGAGTCGCAGAACAAGAACGTCCCCCCACCGGCAACGGACCTGCCTTCGAGCGAGGCGGAGTGGCGTTCGCGCCTGTCTCCCGACGCGTATCGGGTGCTGCGGGAGCGGGCGACCGACGCCCCCTTCTCGGGGCGCTACACCCATCCCGGTGCCGCCGGTCGGTTCCGTTGCGCGGGCTGCGGTGCCGAGTTGTTCGACGCCGAAACCCAGTACGACTCCGGCTCGGGCTGGCCGAGCTTCACCGAGCCGGTCGATCCGGAGCAGGTGGAGCTGCGCGAGGACCGCGATCACCACATGGTGCGCGTTGAAGTGGCCTGCGCCCGCTGTGGGGGTCACCTCGGGCACGTGTTCCCCGACGGTCCCGGGCCGGCCGGGGAGCGGTGGTGCATCAACTCCACGAGCCTCGAGCTCGATCCCCGATCTACGGATACCACCGACTGATCTGACCTGGTCAGCCGGCTGATCGTAGGGCTAAGGGGGGGACGGCTGCGTCGGTGCCTCGGATCTAGTGGTCGCCGATTCCCCCACCGCTCACATTGGCCTCATCAGGCAGCATCCCCTGCCACCTGGGGGCCGCGTCGCCACCCGACGGGCAGCCTTTCTTTTTCACGCAACTGCAATGCTGTCGACGTTCGGAAGTCGCATAGCCCGGGCATGATCAGGCTCGTGAGCATCACAGAACGTCCATTGCCCAGGGTCTCGCCGACGCCGGCCGGTGCGTCGCGTCCTGACCTTGCCGTGCTCGAGCTCTTGGGATCGGTCGGGGCCGAGGAGGCCCCCGAGCAGTTCCTCGTGCTCGAGTCCTGCCACAGCACCTGGCTGTTCGACACGACAGAGCACCGCTTCTGCCGAGTCCTAAAAGGTCCCCGCCTTGACGCGTCGGTGGCCACCGAGTGGCGCCACTACGACCGGCTCGTGCTGCATCCCAACTCTGATGCGTTCGTGGTCTTCCTCGACGCCTCAGGGACGCGCTTGTTGCGCTCGTGGCGGCATACCGCCCGTTGCGAGCAGTGCGGCGGCAACGTCACTGCGGAGATGTCCCTCGACGATCTTCGGCGAGTCGCCCGCGCGTAGATACCCCTCCCCCTTCCTCTGCGCACGCGCCTCCCCCGGTGCCCATCTGGGTGCCGGGGGAGATCTCTTTGTGGGCCGGCGTGCTCAGCCGATGCGAAAGCCGCTCACCCCCACCGCAACCTCCTCGGTGGCCTCGACGGCCCGCACCTCGGCGCCTGGCGGCCCGTGCGCGCACCAGGTGAGCATCGCCCGAACGGCCTCGGGGGTGCCTTCGAACGCAGCCTCGACGGAGCCGTCGGCGGCGTTGTAGGCATATCCGGCCACGCCGTGGCGCAACGCCTCCGAGCGGCACGCGGCGCGAAAACCCACGCCCTGAACCCGGCCCGACACCCGCACCCCTTGTCGCACTCGCACCGTGCCAGTCAATCGACCTGGCGCCCGATCGAGCGCGCCGTGCCCAGGTCGGCCTCGCCGGCGGGCAGAATGTCTTCATGAGTGACATCCCCCACCAGAACTCCTCTCTCGTCGTCGTGACCGGCGCCCATGGTGGCGACGAGCAGCCCGGAGGTAGCCAGGACGAGGAGAGTCGCGAGGCGGTCGAGCACCCCGCCAAGGTCATGCGGATCGGCTCGATGATCAAGCAGCTGCTCGACGAGGTCCGCCAGGCCCCCCTCGATCGCGCCAGCCGGCAGCGACTACGGGAGATCTACGAGAACTCCGTGCGCGAGCTCGCCGACGGTCTCTCACCCGACCTTGCCGCCGAGCTCGACCGCCTCGCCCTTCCGCTCGAGAGTCCCGAACCGAGCGACGCCGAGCTGCGCGTTGCCCAGGCCCAGCTCGTCGGCTGGCTCGAAGGCCTCTTCCACGGCATCCAGGCGACGCTCTTCGCCCAGCAGATGGCGGCACGCGCTCAGCTCGAGGAGATGCGGCGCCAGGGCCTGCCCCAGGGCGATGAGTCACCAAACTCGCCGCTGCGCAACGGTCAGTACCTCTGATTCGCGCTGGTCAGCAGTCCGGCCGCGCCGGCGCGGTACCCCGCGGTAGTCTCGCCGGCACGGGACGAACCACAGCGGTGTAGTTCGTCCACAGGCAGTGGATGAAGCGTGGGGATGAGCTGTGGAGGCTGAAGTGGCGTCGCCGGACGTGCCGTCGAAGAGCACTGGGGCGGCCACTCGGCAGGGCCGTTCCTTCGTGCATCTCCACCAGCACACTGAGTACTCGATGCTCGATGGAGCCAGCCGCGTCAAAGACGTCGCCGCCGCTGCTGCGGTGGACGGCCAACCGGCGCTCGCCATCACCGACCACGGGAACATGTATGGAGTCCTCGACTTCTACAAGGCATGCCGCTCAAAAGAGATCACCCCGATCATCGGGATCGAGGCCTACATGGCGGGCAACTCGCGCTTCGAGCGGCCTGTGCGGCGTGGGCGCGTCGACGACACCGGCGGTGAGGGGGAGCGTGGGGAGAAGCTCTACTACCACCTGACGGTGCTCGCCGAGAACCAGACCGGCTACCGAAACTTGCTGAAGCTCTCCTCGGACGCCTATCTCGAGGGCTATTTCTACAAGCCGCGTGTCGACTGGGAGCTCCTTGAGCGCTACCACGAGGGCCTCATCGCGACCACAGGTTGCCTCGGCGGGGTGGTGCTGCAGGCCCTGTTAGCCGGCCGGTTCGAGGAGGCGAAGAAGCTCGCTGCCCGGCTGCAGGACATCTTCGGTCGAGACTCGCTGTTCATCGAGATCCAGGACCACGGCCTTGCCGAGCAGCGGCGCACGAACCCGCAGCTGATCGAGATCGCCAAGGCCATCGGTGCTCCGCTCGTCGCGACGAATGACAGCCACTATTGCCGGCGCGAGGACCATGTCGCCCATGACGCGCTGTTGTGCGTGCAGACCGGCGCGACGATCGATGATCCCAAGCGCTTCAAGTTCGACGGCGCCGAGCACTACCTGAAGAGTGCGGCGGAGATGCGCCAGCTGTTCGCTGAGGTTCCCGAGTCCTGCGACAACACGCTGTGGATCGCGGAGCGCGCGCACGTCGAGCTCGAGCTCGGCAAACCGACGCTGCCGCAGTTCGCGGTCCCTCCGGAGTTCCGCCGAGAGAGCTATGAGGAGTCGGCGACCGCCTATCTCTGCCATCTCACCTACGAAGGCGCGCGCCAGCGCTACGGCGACCCGTTGCCGCCTGAGGTCCGCAACCGACTCGACTATGAGCTCGGTGTCATCTCCTCGATGGGTTTTTCCGCGTACTTCCTCGTGGTCTGGGACCTGATCGACCATGCCCGCAAGTCCAACATCCGGGTCGGCCCAGGCCGCGGCTCGGCGGCGGGATGCTGCGTCGCCTATTGCCTGCGGATCGTCGACCTCGATCCGATCCGCTACGACCTGCTGTTCGAGCGCTTCTTGAACCCCGGTCGCAAGCAGATGCCCGACATCGACATGGACTTCGACGAGCGCTACCGCTCAGAGATGATCCGCTACGCCACCGAGCGCTACGGCTGGGATCGGGTCGCGCAGATCGTGACCTTCTCGACCATCAAGGCCCGGGCAGCGGTACGCGACGCGGCGCGCGTGCTCGGCTATCCCTATGCGCTCGGCGACAAGATCGCCAAGGCCATGCCGCCGCTCGTGATGGGGCGGGACACGCCGCTCGGTGCGTGCCTGGAGAAGACCGAGGGTCACGAGGATGGCTTCGTCGCGGCCCAGAGCCTCCGAGAGATGTACGAGGTCGACCCCGATGCCCGCAAGGTGATCGATGTCGCGAAGGGTCTCGAGGGCCTGCGCCGCCAGGACGGCATCCACGCCGCGGCGGTCGTTATCACCCACGAGCCGCTCACCGAGTACCTGCCGATCCAGCGCAAGCCCGATCCCGGCGGCAGCATCGAGAACGCGCCAATCGTGACGCAGTACGAGATGCACGGGGTCGAAGAGCTCGGGCTGTTGAAGATGGACTTCTTGGGTCTGCGCAACCTCTCGGTGATCGAGATGGCGCTGGATCTCATCGAGGTGCGCACGGGCGAGCGTCCCGACATCGACGCGATCCCCCTTGGCGACGAGAAGACCTTCGACATGCTGCGGCGCGCGGATTCGATCGGAGTCTTCCAGCTCGAAGGCGCGGCCATGCGCCAGACGCTGCGCGCGCTCGCCCCGACGAGCTTCGACGATGTCGCAGCGCTCGTCGCCTTGTACCGGCCCGGGCCGATGGCGGCGAACATGCACCGGGACTACCCCGACCTGAAGAACGGGCGCAAAGAGCTCACCTACCTGCACCCCGACATCGAGCCCATCTTGAAGGACACCTACGGCTTGATGCTGTACCAAGAGTCGGTGATGCGCGTCGCGCAGCGCTTTGCGGGCTACAGCCTTGAGGAGGCCGACAACCTTCGCAAGGCGGCCGGCAAGAAGGTCCGAGCGATCATGCAGGCCGAGCGCGAGAAGTTCGTCACCGGCTGCATCGACCAGGGATACGGCGAAGAGCTCGGCACCCAGCTGTTCGACATCATCGAACCCTTTGCGGACTATGCCTTCAACAAGTCACACTCTTTTGGCTATGGCTATGTCGCCTACCAGACCGCCTGGCTGAAGGCGAACTATCCCGTCGAGTACCTGGCCGCGCTCTTGTCCTCGGTCAAAGACGACAAGGACAAGACCGCCGTCTACCTCGCCGAGTCCCGCAGCATTGGCATCAACGTGCAGGTGCCTGACGTCAACGTGTCCGCGTCGAACTTCACCTCGCTGCCGCCACCGGACGGCGCCACGTCGATCGGGACGATCGTCTTTGGTCTGTCGGCCGTGCGCAACGTCGGCGAGGGCATCGTCAACCTGATTGTCGCCGAGCGCCAGACGGGCGGCCCGTTCACCGACTTCTTCGATTTCTGCTGTCGCGTCGACCCCTCGGCGCTCAACAAGCGCTCGGTGGAGTCGCTGATCAAGGCGGGTGCCTTCGACTCCCTTGGGCACCAGCGAAAGGGCCTCTGCCTCGTCTTCGAAGAGATCATCGACGCCGTGCTCGCGCGCCGCCGCGAGGAGGAGCAGGGCATCTCGACGCTCTTCTCGCTCCTCGAGGAACCGAGGCAAGAAGGTGGCGGCCCGAACTATGCCGAGGCGCGCCGGGAGATCCCCGAGGTCGAGTTCCGAAAAGAAGAGCGCCTCGCCTTCGAGAAGGAGATGCTCGGCCTGTACGTGAGCGATCATCCCCTCCTCGGGGTCGAGGCCGCGCTGCGGCGCCACACTGACTCCACTATCCGCGACCTGCTCGACGGCCCGGGGACGGCCCCACCGCCCGGTGAGCAGGGCGGCGGTGCCGCCATGCGCGTGCTCGGGGGCGTCGTCACGAGCCTGTCGCGCCGCTACACGCGCCGTGGCGAGCTCATGGCAACGTTCGTCCTCGAGGACCTTGAGGCGGCGGTCGAGGTGATGGTCTTCCCCAAGACCATGCAGGAGTACGGGGCGCGCCTCGAAGAGGACGCGATCGTGGCCGTGCGCGGCCGCGTCGACCCCCGCGAAGAGCAGCCCAAGATCATCGCCAGCGAGATCAGCCGGCTGAACCTCGTGGCCGAACAGGCGGCCGGTCCGGTCGAGGTGAGCCTGCCGCTGCAGTCGCTCACCGAGTCCCTCGTGGCCCGTCTGAAATCCCTCGTCGCCGAGTACCCCGGAACCCGGCCGGTGCACCTGCACCTCGGCGAGAAGGTGCTGCGGCTGCCGCCGGCGTTCAACGTCGAGCCTGGAAGCGGCTTCGTCGGAGGCCTGAAGGAGATCCTCGGGCCTGACGCATTCGTGACCGTTTAACGCCCGCGGCGGGCCGGCCGGGCACCTGCTTGGCAGGGGTGTCGCGAGTTCTCGTAAACTGAAGCTCGTCCACCGTCCCGGCAGCGCCGGGCGGGCGCCCTCCGGCCTCGTCTGGCCTCGGGCGCAGGGCGCTGGCGAGAGTGCCGGCACGGTGCGCAGTCGAGCAGTAAGGGGTCAGCAGCACGTGATCGAAGTCGCGACGAAGGACTGCACGGCACTGAGCGACGCGGAGCTCGCCGAGATGGCGGATCTCTGCGCTGTCGGTGGCGCCGGATATGAGGTGGGTTTCCTTTCCAAGCAGCGCGAGGAGTGGGTGCTCGTCACCCACGTGCGCTCTGGTGACGAGCTACGCGGCTTCGCCTTTTCGACGCTCGAGCGGATCGGTGGGACGCCAAGCCTGCTGATCGGGGTTGCCGCTTTCCCTCGGGATGCCGAAGGCGAGGAGGCGCTGCGGGGGGTGATGCGCGACCTGTACCGGCGTGCCGTGCTCGCGTTCCCCGACGAAGACGTGCTCGTGGGCACGCGCATGCAGGACTCCGCCGCGTACCGTGCCTATGGAGGCCTGAGCGACATCGTCCCGCGCACCGACCACAAGCCGACTGGCGAGGAGCGCGCCTGGGGCCGCCGGCTCGCCAAGCGCTTCGGCTGCGACGGCCAGCTCGAGGACCGCAGCTTCGTCATCAGCGGTGACGGCTCCGCGATGGGCCTGTTGGACCACGCCGTCGCGCCGGTCGGCATTGAGCCGGGCGAGGAGATCGAGCTCTTCAACCAGCTCGACCGCGAGCGCCGCGACTGCCTGGTCGTCTTTGGCTGGGCGATGGCCGAGGACCTCGTTGCCGGCACGCTGCCGGCCTAGGACGCCCGCCGCCGCTCCGCCTCAAAGCAGCGCCAGCAGCTCCTTGCGGGCGTGCCCGCCGTCGACCGTGCCCAGCGCCACGACTGCGTAGGCCGGTCGGAAGCCGAGGGCGCTTTCGAGCTTTGCGCCCTCGAGACGTCGGGGAAGGCTGCCGAGATGTTCGAGCGCGGCCGGGTCGCGCAGCGGCAGGCGCTGGGGCATGCCGCCCCAGACCAGCACGACCTGGGCGCGTTGGTCGCGGTCGCGCTCGAGCCGCAGGCTGCGGCGATCCACGGCGACGAGGACGACCGAGGGGCGCGACCCGTCGAGGTCGACGAAGGCGAGGGAAGGCCCCCAAGCGTCGAGCAGCGGGGCGCCGTCGCGTTCGGGCGCGGCAAGGCGGTCGAGCAGTCGGCGCGCCTTGCGCGGTCCCAGCCGCCCGGTGCGCACGGGCGCTTCGGCCGGCAAGACCGCTTCGGGGCGCGCGGGATCGGCCGGGCCGTCGCTGGCGGCAAGCGGGAAGCGGACGATGTCCAATGGCGCCGAAGGCGCGAAGACACTGGCGCGCTCGGCAGGGGAGCGCACGATGGCTCCCGATTGCACGTCGACGCCGACCCATTCCTCCTCGCTCGCCGCGAGCACGACGCAGGTGAGGCGCTCACCGGGCGCGCTTGCCCGAGGTGTGCCGGGCCGGATGCGCCGCGGGAGCCGGATGCGGGCAGCGGCGCCCTTGCGCGGGTGGCTCACCGCGGTGCCAGGCCAAGCGCCTGGATGAGGGCGTCCGGCTCGGCGAGCGGCGCGAGGCAGGTGTTGCGGCGACACACGTACGCGCGGCCCGGCTCGCGCCCAGAAAACAGCGGGCCACCGTCATCGTCACCCCAGGCCAACAGGGCGAAGGGGAGGAAGCGACTGGATACCGCCTCCAGCAGCTCGCCGTGAGCACCGGGAAGCACGAGCTCGACGGGACCCGCCTCGGCGAGCTCGACGGCATAGCAAAGGTGCGCCATCGCCAATGGTGCCGCCCCAAGACTCGCGCCTGCCGCTTCGATGGTCGCCATCGCCCGGTCGCGCAGCGCCTCGTCGCCAAGGCGCGCCCCGAGGCGTAGCAGCGCGACGGCCGCCACCGAGCCGGCCGCCGGGGTGACCCCGTCGTAGGTGTCCCGGGGCCGAACGACGAGCTCCTCGGCATCGCTCCCGGTCATGTACCAGCCCCCCCGGGGGGCGCCGAAGCGTTCGATGAGCCCCTTGGCCACCTCGGCGGCCTCGGCGATCCAGTGCGCCTCGCCCGTTGCCTCGCCAAGGCGCGTGAAGAACTCGACGAGCCACGCGTAGTCGGCGGCGACTGCGAGGCCGGACGTGCGGCCGTCGCGGTAGCTGCGATGCCAGCGGCCCTCGCCGTCGCGCAGCGCAACGAGGAGGAATTGGGCTTGCTCCCGGGCGGCCGCAAGCCACTCGGGCCGGTCCAGGGAGAGCCCGGCCTCGGCGAGCGTGGCGCCGAACATCGCGTTCCACTCGCAGATCACCTTGTCGTCGCGCCCGGGCTGCGGCCTGCGCCGGCGGGCCTCGAGCATTGCCAGACGGAGCGCCTCGAGTTCCTCGTCGCGCTCGATCTCGCCGATGGGGCGGTGCAGGACGCTGCGTCCCTCGAAGTTCCCGCCGCGCACCACGCCGTACGCGCGCGCGGCGCGCTCGGCGCGCTCGGCGCCGAGCAGCTCGCGCAGCTCATTGACCGTCCAGGTCGCAGTGCGGCCCTCGCCCTCTTGGCTGTCGGCGTCCTCGGACGCCGACCAGCCGCCCCCGGGCGAGCCCATCTCGGCGAGCACGTAGCCGACCGTCTCCTCGACGACCTGGCGCCAGCGCCGGTCGCCAGTCACCTGGTAGGCGTGCAGATACAGCCGCGCCAGCATCGCCTGGTCGTAGAGCATCTTCTCGAAGTGCGGCACCTGCCACGCGGCATCCACGCTGTAGCGGCAAAAACCGCCGGCAAGGTGGTCGTAGATGCCGCCCGAGGCCATCTGGGCGAGCGTGTGCTCGACCATCTCGAGCGCCTGGCGGTCCCCGGCCGCCCCGGCGCGCAGCACGAGCTCGAGCATCGGCACCTGGGGGAACTTCGGGGCGCCGCCGATCCCGCCATGACGCGGGTCATAGAGCGCCGAGAAGCGCTCGAGCGCAGCGGCGACGAGCGTCCCTGCGGTTGGCAGCTTGGTGGGAGCGCCCGGGCCCGCCAGGCGGCTCGAGACCGCCTCGGTCAGCTCGTTCGCCTGGCGGTCGACCTCCTCACGCTGGGCCGCCCAGGCCTGGGTGACGGAGCGGAGGACGGCAGCGAAGGAAGGCAGATGGCCGGTGTCGCGCGGGGGAAAGTACGTGCCGCCGAAGAATGGCCGCCCATCTGGGGTGCAGAACACGCTGAGCGGCCATCCGCCGCCGCCCGTGAGGGCTTGCACGGCCTCGAGGTAGAGCGCATCGAGGTCCGGTCGCTCCTCGCGGTCGACTTTGACCGCGACGAAGCCCTCCGCCAGCACGGCGGCGATCGCCGGGTCCTCGAAGGACTCGTGCGCCATGACGTGGCACCAGTGGCAGGCCGAATAGCCGATGGAGACGAACAGCGGGACGTCGCGGCGCTTCGCCTCCGCCAGGGCCTCCGGGCCCCATGGGTGCCAGTCGACCGGATTGTCTGCGTGCTGGCGCAGGTAGGGACTTGTTTCTCCCGCGAGCCGGTTCGGTCGGAGCACCTCTCCAACCTATCTGTCCCCGAGCGGGCGCTTCCTCGGGCGGGGCGCGTCGCGTGCGGTGGGACGCTGAGGTACAGCGGCGAACTCCACATCCGGGCTCGAGCGCGGTGCGTGAGCTGAGCCAGTCCGCCCGCCAAGGCGGCCGCTCGAAAGCGGCACGAGTCGTAGGGCTAGGGCTTGTCGCCAACGGGTTGATACAGGTGCGCCCCGCCGGCCAGGAACTCGGCTGCCTTCTCCCGCAAGTGGACCTCAATCGATGCCGCGTCGGCGACTTCCACGTTGGCGGCCCCGGCCGCGGCGCGCAGGTCGTGGCTGATCCGCATCGAGCAGAACTTCGGGCCGCACATCGAGCAGAAGTGCGCCGTCTTTGCCGGCTCAGCCGGCAACGTCTCGTCATGGAACGACCGGGCCGTGTCTGGGTCGAGGGAGAGGTTGAACTGGTCCTCCCAGCGAAACTCGAACCGTGCTGCCGACAGGGCGTCGTCCCATTCCTTCGCGCCGGGGTGGCCCTTGGCGAGGTCCGCTGCGTGCGCGGCGATCTTGTAGGCGATCATCCCTGCCTTCACGTCGTCTCGGTCGGGGAGGCCGAGGTGCTCTTTTGGCGTGACGTAGCAGAGCATGGCGGTGCCGAACATCCCGATCGTCGCCGCCCCGATCGCCGAGGTGATGTGGTCATAGCCCGGTGCCACGTCGGTCGTGAGCGGGCCGAGGGTGTAGAAGGGCGCGCCCTTGCACGTCTCGACCTGAAGCTCCACGTTCTCGCGGATCTTGTGCAGCGGCACGTGGCCGGGGCCCTCGACCATCGTCTGGACTCCATGCGCCCAGGCCACCTCGGTCAGCTCGCCGAGCGTGCGCAACTCGGCAAACTGGGCCTCGTCGTTGGCGTCCGCAATCGAGCCCGGTCGCAGGCCGTCGCCCAGGGAGAAGGCGACGTCGTAGCGGGCAAGGATCTCGCAGAGCTCCTCGAAGTTCGCATAGAGGAAGTTCTCCTCGTGATGGGCGAGGCACCAGGCCGCCATGATCGAGCCGCCGCGGCTCACGATCCCCGTCGTCCGCCCGACGGTGAGCGGCACGTAGCGGAGCAGCACGCCGGCATGCACGGTCATGTAGTCAACGCCCTGCTCGCACTGCTCGATCACGGTGTCGCGGTAGACGTCCCAGGTCAGTGACTCTGCCCGGCCGTCGACCTTCTCGAGTGCCTGGTAGATCGGGACCGTTCCAATTGGCACGGGGGCATTGCGCAGGATCCACTCGCGGGTCGTATGGATGTCCGCCCCGGTCGACAGGTCCATCACCGTGTCGGCGCCCCAGCGCGTCGCCCAGGTCAGCTTCTCGACTTCTTCGGCGATCGACGAGGTCACCGAGGAGTTGCCGATGTTGGCGTTCACCTTCACGAGAAATCGGCTGCCGATCACCATCGGCTCGCTCTCGGGGTGGTTCACGTTCGCCGGCAGGATCGCCCGGCCTGCCGCGAGCTCCTCGCGCACCACCTCGGCCTCCACGCCCTCGCGCAGCGCGGCGAAGGCCATCTCCTGGCTGACCTCGCCCCGGCGGGCATAGGCAAGCTGGGTCACCGCCGCGCCGTTCCGGGCGCGGCGCGGCGGCCGGGCCGGGGGGCGGACCGACTCCGCCTCCCGCAAAGGGGCGCCTCTCCCGTCGTCGCGCCGGCTCGCGGACCGGCCCTCGTAGGTCTCGGTGTCTCCTCGGGCAAGGATCCAGGCCGCCCGCAGTGGGGGGAGCCCGTCGACTGGCTCCGAGCCGGGCCCGCTCGTGTCATAGAGCAGGATGCTCGAGCCGTCGCTCAGGGCCACCTCTTGCGCCGGCACCCGGAGGTCGCCGTCGGCGTGCCGGTAAACCTTGCGCCGGCCCGACCTTGGAACGTTCATCGCACTTTCTCCTTGCTCGGTTGCCGTGTGTTCTTGTCCAGGACCGCGCACCCACCCACGGCCGCCACGAGTGCCGCGGCGATCGCGGCCGGATCGCCGGCCCCCATGAGGGCGCCCATCACCGCCACTCCCGCGGCGCCGGCCGCCATACAGGACGAAGCGTTCGTCTCGTCGACGCCGCCGAGGGCCAGGGTTGGGATCGGCTGTCCGCCGAGCGCCAGCGTGCC
>JAJZKA010000114.1 GCA_021809805.1 Actinomycetes bacterium | reverse complement strand
GTGAAATTACTGCCGATCCGGGTCGACGCTTGGCTTTCCAGGGGGTGTGCTGGCCTGTCGCACCGCCGATCGGGCCGCTCGCCTCACGCCCTGCCGTATGCCCCACAGCACGGCTGTGCCGTGCTGCTCGCCGTCTCGCCGCACCCCCGCCGCACCGGCGCACCGTCCGTACCGCGTCTCGCCCGCCGGCTCGCGTTCCGCCGCATCGCCGGACCGGCCCACCCGCCTCACGCGCTGCCGTATGCCCGCCTGCCCCACTCTCCCCGCCGTGGTGCTCTGCCTCGTGCCGCCCACAGCTCCGGCCGTACACCGGACCTGTTCATCTCCCGGGCCCCCGCCGGACCGTCGGATCGCCGTACCGCCGGCCAGATCGCTGCCAGGGGGACCGCGGTCCCCCTGGGACGTCACACCGCCCCTGCGGTCTCAGCCCTCACCCTCCGACACGATGGTGACAACCGGTGCGGCGCTGCCCACGGCGGTGTCGGCGCTGGGATCGTCGCCGAGGTGGAGCAGGTCGCTGTTCGAGGCGGCGGCCAGCTGAACCAGCTTGCGGCGGTTGGGCATGCTGATCGCCGCCACCACCGCGGAGAGCGCCGTCATGGCGGCTGCCGCCATCAGGGCCAGGTTCAGGCCGTGGGAGAACGCCCCGTAGGCGGCGCTCACCACCTCATTGACGATGCTGGCGATGCTCGCCGGAGCGTTCTTGGTCGTGCTGGCAGCCTGGTTGGAGAAGTTGCCGGTGGTCACCGCTGTGATCACCAGCGACTGGAACGCCTTGGGGATGCCGAGGGCGTTCAAGCGGTGCACCAGGTCGACGGTGAGCTGGCCGTTCACCACCGAGCCGAGAGTGGCGACACCGACCACGGCCCCCAGCTCGCGGCTGGTGTTGGTCATCGAAGCGGCCATCCCCGAATGCTCGGGCGGCAGTGAGGCCAGCGCCGAGGACGTCACCGGCACGATGGCGATCCCGAACCCGATGCCAGCCAGCGGCAGCGTCCATCCGAGCGTCGAGAAGCCGACGTGGGGGGAGATGAAGCCGTTGGTCGCCAAGATCCCAGCGGTGGCGAGCACGCATCCCACCACCATCGGGACCCGCGGGCCCGATGCCGCCACCCACCGGCCGGTGAAGACCGAGGCGATCACCATGCCCGCCGCCATGGGGGCGAAGTCGACCGCGGTGCTGTAGGGGGACGCTGAGGCCACCACCTGCAGGTACAACGCCACGAAGAAGAAGATGGCGAAGACCCCGAAGTAGGTGGCGAAGGCGACCACGTTGGAGCCGGTGAACGACGGTTTGCGGAAGTAGCGGACGTCGAGGATGGGGTTGGCGCTGTGGCGCTCCCACGCCACGAACCCAGCTGCTGCTACGGCGGCCCCGGCGAACAAGACGATCACCCACCACGTGCGGTACCCCGACGTCTCACCGGCGATGATCGCGAACGACAGGCAGCCGAGCGCCACCACCCCGGCGCCGGCGCCGGCCAGGTCGAGGCGGCGGTTGGTCGGATCTGCGTTCTCCGGCAGCACCGTCGCCGCCCCCACCAGCGCCACCAGACCGAAGGCCAGGTTGAACCAGAAGATGTCGCGCCACGACCCGACACCCGACAGCAGCCCGCCAAGCACCGGCCCGAGGGCCAGCGCCAGCCCCGACACCGCCGCCCACACCCCCAAGCTCCGGGCCCGCTCGCGCCGGTCGGGATAGAGGTGGCGGATCATCGACAGCGTGCCGGGCTCCGACGCTGCGGCACCGATCCCCATCACTACCCGCCCGGCGATCAGCACGTGCACGTCGGGCGCGACCGCACAGATGACCGACCCGGCGCAGAACGTAGCCACCCCGCCGAGCATCACCTTTTTGCGGCCGAACAGGTCGCCCAAGGTGCCGAACAGCAGCATCAAGCTGGCGAACGCGAGGGCGTACCCGTTCACCACCCACTGCAGCTCGCTCACCCCGGCGTGCAAGCCGGCCTGCACATCGGCCAGCACAACACTGACGATGGTGTTGTCCAAGAAGGTCAAGAACAGCACGAGCGAGATCGTCGCCAGCGCCAGCCGCGGGCCGTGCCTCACCGCCGGCCCGGTGCCTTCCCGACAGCCGCCCTGGTCATCGGTGTCGCACCTCGCTCACCGAAAGGGCCTCTTGTTTTCGGTGCCAATGTGGCCGAGCCCCCCTTGACGCCGACGAACTCCGACGTGCAGATCTTCCGCCATGCTGGTTAGCATAGCTAGTCTATGAGCTACAGGGCCGCACACACTGCCCACGCCGAACGACGGGTCCCTTCGCCCGTGGCGGTGGATCTGCGGGAGCGGCTCACGGCGCTCACGTTGCTGTTGCGACGCGAGATGTCGGACAGGTTTGCGGTCAGCGTGGTGCAGGCCCAGGTGCTACGCACCTTGGCGGCAGAGGGCCCGCAGCGCCTCGTCGACCTGGTACGCGAGCAGGGGACCAGTCAGCCGTCGATGACAGTGCTGGTCGACCGCCTCGAACGTCGTGGCTGGGCCGAACGTCACGCCGATCCCGCCGATCGGCGTGCGGTACGCGTGTCAATCACACCAGCCGGGGTCCGGGTGCTCGACAAGGTGCTCGCAGTGCGCACCGGGCTCCTCGACCGTCGCCTCGCTGCGCTCAGCACCTCCGACCGTCACGCGATCGAGGCTGCCCTGCCGGCACTCGAACGCCTCGAGAACCACTGGCGCGCAGAGCTGGCCGCCGAGCAGCCGTCACGTCGACAGGACCGGGCGTCGTGAACAAGGAAGGACCCGGCGCAGGGCGGGGGCCGCCAGACCCAGATCGTCACCTCGCGTGATGATGTCCCTGCCGCCGAGGTCGCGCACCGCATGTTCGCTCGCTGGCGCCAGGAGAACTACTTCCGCTACGGAAGACAGCGCTTCGCCCTCGATGCGCTGGATTCGTATGCATGCGCCCCTGACGAGCCGACGCCGGAGGGCCATTCGTCCTCCATCTCCTACTCAGCACCGCTTCCAGAGATGGTTCCTACATATCCACCTCCTTCATCGTTCAGTGACGCACGCGGAACGGAGGTTCGACCACTTCGGAGCGTAGACGAGGAAGTGCTAAGAAGTACCAGAGGCGGCACTTTTCGGCTTCGACACACCATCCCACCTGGGACTCACCGGGCAACCGCGCTGAGCCCGAGCGTCGATTGCCAGCTCCAATCACCAAAGCGGTATCGGCCGGGGTCCCTCTCACAGGGCATACGCGCCGCGCTGAGTGAGGTGCGAACGTCTCCTACCTCCGGCACCAGCAGGCCCGACGTCAACCCAGGTCGACGCCGAATCGGGTGCTCGGCTGCTGGACGCTTCGCTTGCTCAGGATCAGGTGGCGGGCAGCTCGAGGGGGAGTTGCGATCTCGAGTGTGTCAGAGTACACTTTCTTGTACGTTCATCGGAGGTACGAGATGAAGACCATGACCTACTCCGAGTCACGAGCGAAATACGCCGAGACTCTCAACGCGGTCACCGACGACCGCGAAGAGGTCGTGATCACCCGAGCGGGTCACGATCCAGTGGTGATGGTGGCGCTCGATGACTACGAGTCCCTGAAGGAGACCGCCTATCTCCTGAAGAGCCCGGAGAACGCCCGTCGGCTGCTCGCGTCGATCGACCGTCTCGAGCATGGCGACGGGGTCCTGCACGACCTCGCCGAGTGAAGCTCGTCTGGGACTCCAGCGCCTGGGAGGACTACCTCTGGTGGCAGGCACAGGACCGAAAGGTCCTCAAGCGCATCAATACGCTCATCAAGGATGTCGAACGCAACGGCAACGAGGGGATCGGCAAGCCCGAACCTCTCAAGGACGGGTTTCACGGCTACTGGTCCCGGCGGATCACTGACGAGCACCGGCTCGTCTACAAGATCAGCGAGGACGAGATCCGGATCGCTGCATGCCGGTACCACTACGGGCGCTGACTGCGCCGGCAGTCCGGTCGTGATGGCGGGCAGGATCCCAGCGCACGATCGCCCGGATGCCGACTTGCTCCCCCAACTCGCAGGTGGCGGGGAGCACCGGGTCACGCCGTCGGGGCAATAACGTGATCGGCCTGGTGCATGCCAACCTGCTCACCAGGACGTGATCGGCCTGGTGCATGCCAACCTGCTCACCAGGTTCAGTTTCGGCTGGTGGCGGACGAAGCACAACCGTCATCATGCCCATCCGAACCGTCCGGGCAAGGATCCGGACCTTGTTTCTGGCGCGTTGGTGTACACACCGGCCCAAGTAGCGGAGCGTGGACGGTTCGGTCGGTCGTTCGCCCGGACCCAGGCGCTCTTCCTGGTGCCCCTGCTGTTCCTCGAGGCCCTCAACCCGCACGTGGCCAGCATCGCAGTCTCTTGCCCGCCGCCGGGACATGGCCGCACTCGTCGAGGCCGCGCTGCTGGCCGTCCACGGAGGCATCTTCTTCGTGGCGCCGTTCCTGACCCTCTCCCCGCTCCGAGCGGTGGCCTTCATCGCCGTCACGCAGTCCCTGTTCGGCTTCTATCTGGGCACGAGTTTCCTCACCAACCACGTCGGCATGCCGACGCTGGCCGACCACGACGACCTGGGATTTCTGGGTCGTCAGGTGCTCACCTCGCGCAACCTGTCCGGACGGTCCCTGACTGGCTTCGTCTTCGGGGGACTGGACAGCCAGATCGAGCACCACCTGTTCCCGACGATGCCTCGGGCGAATCTGCGCCGAGCACGCGCTGATCCGCCCGTTCTGCGCCGAGCACGGGATCGCCTACACCGAGCAGAGCCCGTGGCGCGCTTACGGTGACGTGCTTCGCCACCTCCACACCGTCGGCACCGGGGGTGCCATCCCGACCATCGGCTGACAAGAACGTAACCAACTCGCCCTTCGCCTGAATGATCGAGGCCGTATCACAGGAACGTAATAATGGCCGATGAACAGGTGATTCCCATTCCGTCGGCGCTTGATTCTTGAATGCGGCTTCACCTTTGCTGACGCTCGCAACCGGCATCCGCCAGCTCGCAGAGCGCCCCGACGACGTGTTGCCCGAGGGCGTCTCGTGCTCCATCGGGGTGGCGACCTGGGACTGCGAAATGACCACCAGGGATCTCATGCGGCGGGCGGACCAGGCCAAGTTGAGGCGCCGAGGCCCCCGGTAGGCACGGCCCTGGCGATGCCTGCTCACCGGCTCGGCCCGGCCCCGCCTCGCGCAGCACCCGGGTGGGGCCACTGAGGAGAGTGAGACAATCTGGGGGAGGTCACGCGGCCAGAGCGTCCGAACTGAGGACAATGTTTACCAAAGCCGGCCCATGCTTTTCCGGTTCACTCAGGTGGGATTCGAGGGTGTCCCGACCGAGGTTTACGCGCAGTATCCTCAGGTCCTACGAACACCCGATTCTCGGCGCCTTCGAGCATGCGAGCGGCGCGCGGCGCGCGGCGCGAGAGATTCCGATCGCCGACCAGAAAGAAGCGCCACGGGACCGTCAACGCCTGCTCTTGCGTCAGCGCCCACCCGGATCGGCCTCCCGACCTATGGCGCGCAGCCCGGCCTGCCCCGAGCCCGATCCGCGGGGAGGTCCCGACAGAGCCGCGCGCCGGCGAGGGCTGGTCGACGACGATGAGCGGGGAGTCCGTGCCGACGATGTCGAGACCATCGAGCCGACGATCAATGGAGAGGGCCTGACAGAGCTTGCCCGGGCCCGAACACAGGTCGGCGTCACGCAGCGCAGCAGGCCGGACCTTCCTCATCTCCTCGATCCCCCCGAGAGGAGCAAGCGCACGGACCAACACGGCGCCGGGGACTCCGGCCGGCCGGCACACCACGTTGGCGCAGTAGTGCATGCCATAGGTGAAGTACACGTAGAGATGCCCCGGGGGGCCGAACATGGTCGAATTGCGCGGGGTCTCACCGTTGTAGGCGTGAGATGCCGGATCGTCTTCCCCCCGGTAGGCCTCGACCTCGACGATGCGCCCGATGCGGTTCCCCCGCACGACGAGTTTGCCTATCAAGTCGGGCGCGACCTCGATCGGATCACGCTCGAAAAACTCGCGGGGAAGGACCGGGGTTGCGATCGAGAAGGCGCCCGTCGACGGGTCGTCCTTCCGCCGACTCGTCTCTCCCCCCGCCGCCTTCTCGGGCACCCCCTCGGCCCGAAGCCCTCGTCACGGCCACCGGCATTCCACAGCCCTTCGGCTATGGGACGACGGGTGATGTCGTCGAGTGTCCACTGGTTCCTGCCGAGAGCCAGCGCCGACCGCTGGTCGGGCGTCACGAGCCATGGCATCGCTTGGCCTTGGCGCCGCTGCCGCAGGGACACGGCTTGTTGCGTGGTGCCTTGGCGAAGATGGACCCGACATCGGAGGCGGGACGCTTCGCGCGGAGCAGGTCGGCCATGAGGCGCATCGAACCGTCGATATGGTGGAAGAAGTCCCTGTAGCCGGCACAGAGGTAGTTGAGGCCCTCCTCACCCTCAGGGGTGGTCACGAAGCGGTTCTTCGGGCACTCGCCGTTGCAGGCGAAGCGGACGTCGCACTTGAGGCAGGAGCGGGGAAGGCTGTCCCGTTTCGCTTCCCCGAAGCGTCGCTGTATTGGCGAGGAGACGAGCTCGATGAGATGGGTCTCGGAGATGTTGCCGAGGAGGTGCTCGGACTCGACGAAGTGATCACAGGAGTAGACGTCGCCATTGTGTTCGAGGGCGACGGCGTTTCCACAGGTCTCGGCGAAGACGCAGATCGTAGCCGGCAGGTGAAGCCAGGAGGCGAGTGCCGCGTCGAAGCTCTGGACGAACACGGCGCCGATGTCGTGGGAGAGCCACTCCTCGAAGACAGCGATAAGGAAGCGGCCCCAGCCCTCAGGCGTGACCGATCGCCCGGTGACCTTGTCACTACGATCATCGCTTTCGGTGCCGTCCCGCTCGACGATCGGGATGAACTGGATGAACTGCGCTCCACACTCGTCACGGAAGAAGCGATAGACCTCGAGGGGATGGGCCTCGTTCGCTCCGTGCACGGTGCAGAGGAGGTTGTAGCGGACGTTGTGCTCGTGAAGATGGCCGAGGCCGCGCATGACCTTGTCGAAGCTGGGTGCTCCGCGCTTGTCCACTCGGTAGGCGTCGTGCAGTGCACGAGGCCCGTCGAGGCTGACGCCGACGAGGAAGTCGTGTTCGGCGAGGAACTCTGCCCACTCCCTGGTCAGCAGCGTCGCGTTTGTCTGCAGGCTGTGCTCGACGCGCTGGCCTTCTCGCACAAGACCGTCGGCCATCACGACGGCGCGGCGAAAGAAGGGAAGGCCTATGAGGGTCGGCTCGCCGCCCTGCCAGGCGAGCGTCACCACTGGGGCTGTCTGGGACTCCAGTGTCTGGCGTAGGTAGTTCTCTAGCACATCCTCGGGCATCCGGAAGCTGTCGCCGGGGTAGAGCGACTTCTTATCGAGGTAGAAGCAGTAACGGCAGTCGAGGTTGCAGATCGCCCCGGTGGGCTTGGCCATGACGTGGAACGACGAGGGGGCCGTCAACGGTCGGCTCAAGGGCAATGCCGGGCCCCCAGATGCCACGGAACATGATCGGTCACCGACCCCCACTTGCACCTCCCTCATACCGACGCATCCACCTGTCGACTCGAGCGGTCACGTTCCATCTGCACCAAAGACCTCGCCCCGCGGCCTGCAAGGCAATGACGCTCTGGTCCGCGGCCGCGTGTTGCCGGCAACGCTGCACGCGCTTGGGGCAATGAGGGGGCACCACGAGGCTGGCATGCACTCACGGACCTCCACGCGCACGCCGGTGGCCTCGGCGCCGACACGGAGCAGCTCCTCGAACACGATCTGGAGCGTCCGTTCGGCAACAGCCTCGGTGAGGGACCCCGGGGGATCAGACCCGCACGAGGCGCCTCCTGGGCGGGCTGTACAGCTACGTGTCGATCCGGGCCGGCCGATGGACTCGTGTGGTCGCTGCTCTCCACCGAAGCCTACCGAGCGGGCTTCTTCATCCCTGTCGCCTTCGACGGGTTGGTCTTCGTCGACTTTCCGTGCTTGGGCGCCGCCTTGACATTGCCGATGACCCTTGACTTTGCCGATGACAACGAGCGAACCGGCGGCGGGCACGACCGTCGACTCTTCTCCGCTCGACCACTTGACCCGCAACAGCTGCCCGTCCACGCCGGTCACGAACCCGACCCCGGGGAGGCTGGCCCAGCTTCGACGACGACATTTGAACCCGATCACCTATGTCGGCCATGTGGTCCTCCTCGTACGGGGCATGTGCTCCCCGGACCCTCATCCTCTCACGGCACAGCCAGAGAACGTTGCGCTGTCAAAGCCATCGGCACCCGCCTCCAGCGCAAGCGATCCACTCGGCACGGAAGTCCGGAATAACGAGCCACCCGGGTCATCTCGGCCCGCCGGGCACCCGTCATTGCGTCCCGGGTTCCAAGGGGCGTCCTCCCTACCACTTGAGCCAAGAACCGCTGGCGCATTGTGCGCGCCTGGCTCAACTTCGGCGCTTTGAATCGCCGGTGAGCGGATGCCGGGCTGGGCGTTGCGCGTCAGCGCGGTTGCCGCCACGGCATTGATGACGATGGACGGGGCGCTCGGCCCGAGCCGGCACGTGGACTTCGCTGTTCTCTCTATCTGGGCTGTCGTCTACGCCGTTGTACCTCTCCCCGACGGGACCCCACACCGCAGCGATCTTTGGCACCGGAGCGATCGCCCTCGGGCTCGTGAGCACGCTGCGCTCAGACCCACGGGAAGATCCACTCACAGGGCTGGCAAACCGATACTCATGGTTCAGAACGCCTTGACGAAGAGATAGAGCGCACCCGGCGTGCTGGCACAGCGCTGTCAGTGGCAATGATCGACCTCGACGCCTTCAAGGCGCTCAACGGCCGCCACGGCCACGAGGCCGGCGACCGCCTGCTCCAAGAGATCGCCGGCTCCTGGCAGGTTGCGGTCCGCGGTGGAGGGGACTTCCTCGCCCGTCTCGGTGGCAACGAGTTCCGACTGCTCGCGCCGGGATCCGACTCGACCGGCGCCCACCATCTCGCCAAACGGCTCGGCGACGTGAGACCTGAGAGCGTTGGCTTCTCGATCGGGATGGCGACCTGGGACGGCGACGAGACCGCGAGGAACCTCGTGCGCCGGGCGGACCAGGCCATGTACCGGGAAAAGCTGGGACGCCGAGACCCCCGGTAGGCACGGCCCAGACGACGAGGACTCACCGGCTCGACCCCCTGGTGCCAACTCCCGCACCACCCAGGCGAATCCCCGCACGACCGGGCCAACGGAACGATCTGACGCCGGACCGCCTGATCCGCAAACCCCCCACCCCCGCCGCACCGCCGCACCGCCCCACCGCACGAACCGCGTCTCGCCCGCCGGATCGCGTTCCGCCGGATCGCCGGACCGTCCCGCTCGTCATCATGTCCTGCCGTATTCCCCACCGCGGCGCCGTACCATAGGAATCGCGTCTCGCCGTAGGGACCGCGTCTCGCCGTCGGATAGCGTTCCGCCGCGCCGCCGGACCGGGCCTCTCGCCACCGGCTCGCCGTATGCCCGCAGCACGGCTGTAGTCGTACCGCTCGCCCTCTCGCATCACCCGCGCCGAACTGTCCGAACTGGCCCCCCCCGCTGGATCGTCGCCAGAGGACCTCCCGGTCCCCCTGGGACATATCGCCGGACCGCCGTCCCGTCGGTCCCGCCCAACTACTCAGGAGAACTCGTCATCGGTCCAGCGGTCGGGATCGTCGCTCCAGTCACGGTTCATCTCCTCTTCGAAGATGCCGATGGGGAACCCGCCCGACGTGTAATCGACGACAAACATCCGCCGGCCGCCCACGTCAACCCAGTCGGAGTTGGTGTGGGCGTCACCGAGATCCGGGAGATGTCGGGCGACACGAGGCCGCCGTCCGCGAGAGTGACCCCGACGACTCACCCTGGGCCGTCATCCGCTGTCGGTGGTCCGTGATGATCCCCACGATGCCCCAAGCCCAGCGCTCGTCCAACCACGAAGACCGATGGTAGCCAAAGGGCGAGTTGGTGACAGGGGTCGGGAACAGCGACCGTCGTCGGCAGCGCCGCTTCCCGGGCCATCGGAGAGCAGTCGGCTGATCGGCGGTTCGTCGAAACACGCGTCATGGACCAGCGGGCGACAGCCGCCCCGCCCGCACGATAACCGACAGTATAGTAGGAAGTGCGTGACACGAGGAGGCACACGATGTCAGTAGTAGCTGAACTCTTGGAACACTACGGCGCCGGGGTCACAGAGGAAGAGGTCGCCGACGTCCTCCGGGAGGTCCTGGAGACCGCAGGCCGACCCTCGTCGACCGGCATGTCACCGGTCGACGCCGACTTCCTTGCCCGTCATGCCGGCGTTGGTGACCTCGACGGTGGTGAGGCAACGGACAACGGGGTCATTATCGAGCGGACTCGTGCCGAACTTGCACGTGTTGTTCGGGCTTGGTCGACGAGAGAGTTGGCAGAACGCTGGGGGGTCGATCAGAGTCGTGTTCGCCACCGCTGCTCCGAAGGAGCGCTGTACGCGACACGGACTGGCCGATCCCTCACGCTTCCCGCCTGGCAGTTCGACTCGGGGCTCCGTCCACTCCCTGGCCTGGCAGCCGTCCTTGCCGCCATCCCTGAGGGGCTTCACCCGTTGGAGGTCGAAGGCTGGATGACGACGCCGAACGGCAACCTGGTCGTCGGCGACCATCCGCTGAGCGTGCGGGACTGGCTGCTCGGTGGAGGGGATACGCGGGCCGTTGTCGAGCTTGCCCGCACGATCGACCGGTGGTGAGGCTCGGCCTCCCGCCGAGCGCGGAGGGTCTCCGAGCATCCGGGGGTGACTGGCGAACACTTCGTGCTGGGACCGTGCTGTGGCGTGTGCATCGAACGGCCGGGCCCAACGTGGTCGGCTGGAACCAGCTCCGCTACTGGGGGCCATCGGGGGCCCGGTTCGATCCTCATGTACCGCCAAGGTCCGAGAGCGAGATCGGCGTCTCCTACACGGCGACCGACGTAGCGTCAGCTCTCGCCGAAGTGTTCCAGGACCGGCGCGTCGTGAACACCATTCGCCGAGCTCCCTACCTGACCGCCTGGCGGACAGGTAGGCGCCTCAGACTGCTCGACCTGGCCGGCACCTGGCCGGTGCGTCACGGAGCGTCCCACGCGATCAACACCGGACGTCACGACCTGTGCCGGGCCTGGGCCAGAGCCATCTACCAGCGTTGGCCGGCGCTCGATGGGTTGCACGTCTGTTCGGCCATGACCGGACGACCTTGTGTGGTTCTCTGGAGCGGTGCGGCCGACAGCTTCCCGGCTGCACCATCATTCAGCGCACCCCTGTCCGACCCGGCATTGCGCCCATACCTCTACCGGGCGACCCAAGAGATCGGCTATACGCTGCTCTGACCGGTTGTTGAGCGGCAAGGGCATTCGACAAGATCGGCAAACTGCCTCACGCGCTGCCGTATGCCCGACGGTTTGCCGCACCGTCGGAACGGGGGCGGGGCCGCATCGTTGCCCCCTGATACGCCACGCACCGTCCGACCATCCGGACCGATGTGGTGGGTCCGGTCGTCCTCTCACGTCCCCTCGCCCCCTCTCCCCCACCGCACCGTCCGAACCGCGTTCTCACCCGCCGGATCGCCGACAGGGGACCTCCGGTCCCCTGGGCCGTATCGCCAAACCGCACGCACGTCTCGTCGGTCCGGCGATCCGACCGGAGCGGGGGCGACCGCCCGAGATCGAAGTGCAGCACCACCTCGGCAATGCACCCACCTGGAAGGCCGCGTACCGACGAACCGCTCGGTCCGTACGCCGGATCGCTGCCGGGGGGCGACCCGGTCCCCCCCGGGACATCTCGCCACACGCTCAGTCGTAACGACCCCACCGTCCGCACCGCGTCTCGCCCGCCGGCTCGTCGGAACGTCGGAACGCCGGGGCGGGGTCGTGGGGGGGACGAGCGGGTGCGTGACGTCACTGCCGGTCCGGG
>JAJZKA010000113.1 GCA_021809805.1 Actinomycetes bacterium | reverse complement strand
CGTTCCTCTGACGTCCCAACAGCGGCCGGTGCTTGCGCTCGGCGTGGGCGCAGCGCGGGACCTGGGAGGGCTGGCGCCTCGAGCACGTCCGCGCCGTCGTCTTCCGAGACGACCTCAACGTCCTCGTCGCTGCCGGCATCCTCATCTCCGACGCCTGCGGCGACCCCGTGCTCCCCCGCCAGGTCGGACTCGTCGTCTGCTTCCTGGGCCCCAATGACGAGCTCTGGTGCGTCGTCCACGAAGGCTTCGGGCGCAGCGGGTTCAGGCAGAGTTTCCTCTTCAGGCAGCTCGGCGACTTCTTCTTCCGGAGCCGGCGGCCCGTCCTGGTCCGGGCGACGGGCCGATCCGGGTCGAATGCGCTCGGGGCTCATGCCGCCACCTCATTGCTCGCCCCGCGGGCAAGGCCCCGGGCCACGCCGAGGTGGCGCGCCTCGGTGAAGATCCGGTTGCGGCCGAGCAACATCACGAAGGGCCGGGTGAAGACGTACGCGGTCACCACATCCACCACGGTCGACAATCCGAGCATGAAGGCAAAGCCGCGGACCGAGCCCACCGAGAGCAGCCAGAGGACGAGGGCGCCGATGAAAGACACCGCGTCCGCCGACAGGATCGTGCGGTAGGCGCTCTTGAAGCCACGGTCCACCGAGGCGCGCACCGAGCGTCCGGCCCGCACCTCGTCTTTCAGACGTTCGAAGTACACGATGTAGGAGTCGACGGTGATGCCGACCGAGACGATGAGACCCGTCACCCCCGAGAGGTCCAAGGTGAGCCCGATCGAGGACTGGCCGAGTATTGCGATCAGGCCGTAGAGGAAGGCGGCCGTCGTCACGAGTCCGAGCACGACGACAATGCCGAGCGCTCGGTAGTAGAAGATCGTGTAGAGCATCACCAGGATCAGGCCAACGAGGCCCGCCAGCAGGCCCGCCCGCAGCGAGGACTTGCCGAGGGACGGCGAAACCGTCTGCACGTTCAGCTGACGCAGGTTGACCGGCAACGAGCCATAGGAGAGCTCGGTCGCCAGCTGGTTCGCGCTTGCCTGGGTGAAGCTGCCCGAGATCTGCACCCCGGTCGGGAAGGATGACGCGTTGATCGAGGGCGCCGAGACGATCTTGCCGTCGAGGTCGTTGGCGAGCAGGCGTTGGTAGTTCTTCGCCGCGATGCTGTCGAACACGCCCGCGCCCTTGGAGGTCAAGGTCACCTCGACGACCCACTGGTTGGCGTTGGTCAATGCGGCGTACGCCGATTTCACGATCGTGCCGGTGGCCTCGGCCGGTCCGAGGACGTAGCGGGGAGCGAACCCGCCGCCCGAGGAGAAGATCACGTTCTGGTGGGCATACTTCGCGTCCTGCGACGAGGGCGTCGAGGGGTAGCTCGCGTACTGCGGATCGGCCGCGTACGCCGATGGCACCTGGTACTGGCCACCGTTCAGGTTTGGGTTGAAGTACGACGCGCTGTACACGTACGGGCCGCTCGGTGCCGGGGGCACCTTGTAGCCGATGTTCTTGCCGGTGTACGCGGGTGCCCCGCCGAGCACCGGGCGAAAGTAGAGCTGAGCGGTCGTCCCGAGGGTGCGCAACACCTTTTGGGGATTCTTCTCGCCGGGAATCTGCACGACGACGTTGCCGCCCTGGGACTGGACCGTCGAGCCCGAGACCCCGATGCCCTGCGCCCTCAGGTTCATGATGTTCACCACCTCGGTCAAGGTGGCGTTGTCGACGTGTCGGGTCGGCTGGTAGACGACCGACAGGCCGCCTTGCAGGTCAAGGCCCAGCTTGGGCGACCAGCCGGCGCCGACCGCTCCGGCGAGCACTCCAAAGCAGGCGAGACATGCAATGAGCACGCTCGCCAGCAGGCGGCGGTTCACCTATGCCTGCCCTCCGCTCGGTGGCTCGTCCCCGCTCTTCAGCGACTCGGGCGTCGAGCCGTTCGTGCTGGTAAGGCCCTCGTGGGCCGGCTCGGACCAGTGGTCCGAGTCCCCTTTGGACTGCCATGCGACCCCGTCCGCGGGCGCGTTCTCGTCTTCCTCGTCATCGGCAGCCGATGCATCGTCACTTTCGTCCGCCTCGGTGGCGACGACCGGCTCGACGCGGCGCGCGATCGCCTGGTTCATGATCTCGATCACGGTGTCCTGAGCGATCTCGACCTGGATCCGATCGCCGTCCTTGCCACGTACGGTGCCGTAGATCCCGGACTTGGTCACGACCTCGTCTCCGACTTCGTACTGGCTCTGCTGGTTCACCTGCGCCCGCATCTTGCGCCGTTGAGGCGCGATGAAGAGGAAGTAGGCGCCGACCACCACGATCAACAAGATGAAGATCACCGGCGAGCCGGAGGTCGTGGGCTTCTTTGTCGCCGCGAGCACACCGCCACTCAGGGCAGCGACATGTGCAAGGGCCGGGAAGGAAAGAGACATTGTCGACCAGTCGTGTGTTGGCGAGTGCAGCAGTGCAGCCCGCAATGGTAGCCGCCGACCACCAGGCCGACTTGCCGCGGCATCGCTTTCAGCTTTGTGGGGTAAACAACCTCACCTCGTCGTCGCCCTCGTCGTCCTGCTTGGGCAGCTGCGGCACATCGAGGCCGAGGTGCGTGTACGCCCGTGGTGTCGGGACGCGCCCCCTTGGGGTCCGCTGGATCAGGCCCTCGCGCAGCAGGTAGGGCTCATAGACGTCCTCAAGGGTCTCGGGCTCCTCTCCGAGGCTGACCGCCAGACTGGCGAGGCCGACGGGCTGTCCGGCAAAGCGGACGCAAAGCGTGTCGAGCAGGCGCCGGTCCGGGCGATCGAGCCCGAGCGCGTCCACCCCGAACAGCTCACAACCTTCCCGGGCTGCCTCGGCGGTGATCTCCCCCGGCCCGCGCACCTCGACGAAGTCGCGCACCCGGCGCAGCAGCCGGATCGCGAGCCGCGGCGTCCCGCGCGAGCGCCGCGCGATCTCGCTCGCTCCAGCTTCGGTGCAGTTGACCTCGAGTAGGCGGGCGCTGCGCGCGACGATCCGCTCGAGCTCAGCGAGCTCGTAGTGCTCAAGGCGGGCAACAAAGCCGAAGCGATCCCGCAGCGGCCCGGTCATGAGCCCGGTGCGGGTCGTCGCGCCGACGAGCGTGAAGCGCGGCAGATCGAGGCGGACGGATCGAGCGCTCGGTCCCTTGCCGATCATGATGTCGATGACGAAGTCCTCCATCGCCGGATACAAGATCTCCTCGACTGATCGGCTGAGACGATGGATCTCGTCGATGAATAGCACGTCACCGTGCTCAAGCCCGGCCAGAATCGCCGCAAGGTCTCCCCCACGCCCAAGCGCTGGGCCCGACGTCACCCGGAGCGAGGCACCCATCTCGGCGGCCACGATGCCCGCCAGCGTCGTCTTACCAAGCCCGGGCGGCCCGGCGAACAGGAGATGGTCGACGCTCTGGCCCCGCCGGCGCGCCGCCTCGAGGACGATCTCGAGGTGCTCGCGCAGCGCACGCTGGCCGACGAACTCGGCGAGCAGGCGCGGCCGGATCCCAGCTTCGAGCGCCTCCTCGCTCGGGTCACTCGACCCACCGAGCGGGCCGCGGCGATGCTGCGCACCAGCGCTCGCCGCAGAGGCGGTCCCCCCCGCGGCGTCGCTCAGCAACTCCTCGCGGGGGCTCACCGGCGGGGCGCGAGCTCACGCAGCGCCTCGCGCAGCATCGCCTCGATCCCTCCTTCGAACTCCTCGTCGAAACGCTCGAGCACGCTGCGGACCTCGTCGCGCCCATAGCCGAGCGCGGCAAGCGCCTCGCCCACCTCGCCGCGCGTCCCGGCGAGCGCCGGTGCCGCCCCAGAGCGGAGCGCAGGTGGCACCGCCAGCGTGGCAAAGCGCGCTCCGAGCTCCACGAGGAGTCGCTGGGCGGTCTTCTTGCCGACCCCGGGAACGAGGCAGAGCGCATCGAGGTCGCCGTCGGCGACCACCGAGGCGAGGGCGTCGGGGCGATGGACCGACAAGATGGCGATGGCGAGCGCCGGACCGACGCCGTGCGCGCCGATCAGCAGCTCGAAGCAGCGTCGCTCGGTCGGATCCGCGAAGCCAAAGAGCGTGATCGCCCCCTCGCGAACGTGGGTGTGGACAGCGAGCGCGATCTCGCGTCCGACCGGCCCCACCTCGCTCGCCAGCCGGTTGCCGACGGTGACGCGGTAACCGACGCCGCCGACCTCGACCACGCACTCGGTGCTGTGCTCGCTGCCAGGCTCGAGCTCGCTGAGGATGCCGCGCAGCGAGCCGATCATCGCCCGCCTGCCAGCGCGCTCAGCCCACCTCGGTTGAGGCGCGTGGCGATGCGGGACGTCGCAAGATGGCAGAGCGCGAGCGCCAGCGCATCGGCCGCGTCAGCCGGGCGCGGCGGGTCCGCCAGGCTCAGCAGCTCAGCGACCATGCGTTGCACCTGCTCTTTGCTGGCCGCGCCGTAGCCGGCCACGGCGAGCTTCACCTCATTGGCGCTGTACTCGATGACAGGGATGGCGGCCTCAGCGGCACAGCACAGGGCGATTCCGCTCGCTTGGCCGACCGACATCGCCGTGCGGGCGTTCGTCTGGAACAACACCCGCTCGACTACCACGGCGGCGGGAGCGAGCTCCGCGATGAGGCTCGAGAGCTCACGCCGCAGCTCGGCGAGGCGTTCGGGGATCGGAGCATCCCGATCGGTCGTCACGACGCCGGCAGCGATCGCGTGCTGCTCCCCGCGCACGGAGCTCACGCAGCCATAGCCGCAGCGGGTGAGGCCAGGATCAACCCCGAGGACAAACATGCGTTCGATGCTAGGCGCGCGCCCGCACCCAGTCGCGGATGCTCACACGTCGAGCGCCTCAAGCACCTTGTCAGGGATGTCGAAGTTGGACGAGACGGTCTGCACGTCGTCGTGGTCCTCCAGCAGCTCGATGAGACGCAGCACCTTGCGGGCGCCGTTCTCATCGCCGATCTCGATCGTGGTCGACGGCACGTACTGCAGCTCAGCGTTGTCGATCGCGAGCCCCCCTTGCTCGAGCGCGCTGCGCAGGGCCTGCAGGTCGCTCGGCGCGCACAACAGCATCCACAGCTCGTCGAGGTCCCGAATGTCCTCGGCGCCAGCCTCAAGCCCGACGGTCATCAGCTCGTCCTCGGCGACGCTCTTTGGCACCGTGACGACGCCCTTGCGGTCGAACTGCCACGAGACGGCGCCGGGCTCGGCCATCGAGCCACCATTGCGCGAGAAGATCGCCCGGATCTCAGCACCGGTGCGGTTGCGGTTATCGGTGAGGCACTCGACCAGCACCGCCACGCCCTCTGGGGCGTAGCCCTCGTAGTTGACCGCCTCGTAGCGCACCCCTTCAAGCTCGCCCGTCCCGCGCTTGACGGCGCGCTCGAGGGTGTCCATCGGCACCGAGGCATCGCGCGCCTTTTGGAACATGGTCCGCAGTGTCGCGTTCGCGGTCAGGTCGCCACCGCCTTCACGCGCTGCGACTTCGACCTGGCGGATCAGCTTGGCGAACAGCTTGCCCCGCGCCTTGTCCTTGGCTGCCTTTTGATGCTTGGTGGTCGCCCACTTGGAATGCCCGGACACTGCGGCTCCCTCTTTCGATTCTCGTGCTCGTCGTCGTCTGGTGGTCGCATTCGCGCTGGTGCGTGCCGCGGGACGCTACAGCTCGTTGCACGCCGCGATCCGCAGTTCGAGATCGAGCCGGCCTGGGATCGGCTCGCGGGGCTCGGCCTCTGCGAGCGGTGCGATCCACCAGCCCGCGGTCGCCCGGCGGGCGACCGCATCCAGGGCCGCCGGGCGGGTCCCGTTCGTCGCGAGCTTGCCGAGCGCGGCGGCAAGCGCCGGGGGGTAGCGCGTCACGCGCGCCCCGCCGATGTCCGCAAGGACTTCGCGATCCTCGCCCGAGAGGTGCGCAACCATGCGGGTGGCGGCGTCACTGACGAGCAGCAGCGCGCCGGCGGCGAGCGTCGCCAGCGCCGCCCGGGCCGGATCGCCTCGCTTCAGGTGAGCGAGCTCGTGGGCCACCACGGCTTCGAGCTCCATCCGGTCGAGTGCGTCAAGCAGGCCGCTCGTGCAGCACAGCACCGGCGCGCGCGGGCCCCCGACGACCACGGCGTTGCAGGCCGGATCCCGCAGGACGCGGATCTCCGGCATGCTCACCCCGATCGCCACGCACAGCCCTTCGACGACGTTGACGAGCCGGGCCTCGCTCTCAGGATCCGCCGGCCGCCCTGGGATCCGTTGCGCGAGGCGCGACGGAGCTCCGCCGAGGTAGTCGAGGACGCCGAGCGCGAGGCCGAGGACGAGGAGGACGATCCCGAGGGCGAGCACGCCGATCCCCGCAAGTACCGCGCCGAGCACGAACAACAGCGGCGCCACCGCGATCGCAGCGATGGCAGCGGCTGGAGGCCGAGCCATGCCAACAACCGGTTCGGCGGGCGGCAGGGACACGCGCGGCAGCTCTCGCTCGCTGCGCCGCGCTGCACTCGTCGGTGGACGCCGCCGGGCCGGCGCACCCCCGCGCCGAGGCCCACCGTTGCGACGAACGGATCCTTTCGTACTGGCCATCTCGGCCAGTCTACGAGCCAGCGGGGCGGCTCCGGGAACCCGTGGCGATCAGCTCGTTGTAGCGGGCGCGGTAGGTGACGGCCTGAGCCGTGAACGAACCGCGCGCCGCCCGCGCCTGCCCGGCGCGGACCAGCTCGTCGCGCCCCTTCGCGTCCCCGAGGAGCGCCGTGAGCGACTGGGCGAGCGCATTCGGATCACCAGCGCGAAAGAAGCGGGCCGCGCCCCCCGCCGCCTCGCGATGGCCCGGCAGGTCTGACGCGAGCACTGGCACCCCGGCGGCCATCGCCTCCAGCAGGACAACCCCGAAGGATTCCCCGCTGCGCGAAGGGGCGACGACCACCTCGGCCTTGGCGAGCTCGGCAAGCAGCTCGGGGTCGCCAAGTCGCCCCAAGAACGCGATGCGCGCTTCGCCCGCCGCCTGGGTCCGCAGCGCCGCAGTCTCCGGACCGTGCCCCACGATCCGCAGCTCGCACACCTCTGGGCAGCTGCGCACCGCCGCGATGAGATCCGCGACGCCCTTTCGTGGCTCGAGGCGCCCAAAAAAGAGCACCCGCCCGGGTCGAGGGTCCCGCCCGCTTGACGCGAAGCGCGCCGGGTCGACGGCGTTCGCCACCACGCCAACGCCTTCCGCGGCTGGGCCGAGGACGTCATTCAGCGTGGCGCGCGCCGCGCCCGAGACCGCCACCGCGCCCGCCAAGCGCTGAAAAAGCGGCACCAACAGAGGCCTGGCGGCCCGGTAGCCGGCGTCCGCGCCGGCGCGATGGAAGGTCCCGAGCACAGGGCAGCGCGCGAGCAGGAGGGCCCCAGGGCCGAGGAGGGGGGCAAAGGGCTCATGCACGTGGCAGAGATCGGGCGCGAAGCGCACCAGCGCCCGGCGAAGCGCACACACACTGCTCGGGGTGAGCGCGATCGGCGCCATCGAGCCGTTCGCCGCCAGCGAGCGGCTCCGCCCGAGACGCTCGACGCGCACCGCGCTCGGTGCGCTTTCGGATGTCGCTCGGTGTGCCGGATCCCCAGGACCGAGAACGACCACCTCATCACCGGCCGCGACCAGCGCGGCGGCCAGACCGATCACCTGGTTCCGGACGCCACCCGCCTGGTCGAGGTCATAGGGGCAGACCAGCGCGACGCGCATCAGCGCCGCTTGGTTCGCCGTGCGGCGGCGCTCTTGACTGATGGCCAGTTCGGTTGGAAGACGTGCCACTGCTCGGGATGGCGCCGGATCAGGGTTTCGAGCTCGTGGGCGAGCTCCTGGGTGATGCGCACGGCGTCCTCGCGCAGGCGCCCGACACGCTCGACGGCAAGCGGTGCACAGATGATCGCGCGGTGCTGTCGGCCGGGGGCCTCCAAGACCGCGCAGGGCAGCAGCGCTGCTCCCGTGCGCAACGCCAGCACCGCCGGCCCTGCAGGCAATCGCGTCCGTTCGCCGAAGAAGTCCACCTCGACGCCGTCACCTGCGACGTCGCGGTCCGACAACAGCGCCACAGCACCACCGGAGCGCAAGATCGTGGTGAGCTCTGTGGCGACGTGGGGATTGAGCGCCAACACCTCGATGCCGAGCGCGCGGCGTTCGGCGGCGAACCAGTCAAAGAGCGCCTCGGGCTGGAGCCGCTCGGCGACCGCCGTGAGGGGCACGCCGACGCTCGCCGACCACATGCCGCCGATCTCCCAGGTTCCGACGTGCGGCAGCGCCAAGATGACTCCCTTGCGCTCCTTATACGCCTGGAAGAGGTGCTCGCTACCCTCGATACTCCAGCTGCGTTCGAACATCGCGAGGTCTCCGGGACGGAGGCGGGCCGCCTCAGCCCAGTACCGCCCGTAGGCGACATAGGCGCGACGCACCGTCTGGGCGAGCTTTGCCGGCGAGGCATCCTTGCCCAGGACGTGCGCGAGGTTGTCCGCCACCACGCCGCGCTGGGCTCGGTCGAGCACGCCGGCGAGCAGTCCGAGGTTGCCGCCGAGCAGGAGTGCCGCCGGGCGCGGAAGGGAGCGAAACAGCGCCGCTCCCAAGCGATAGCGCGCGTACGCGCCCCGATTGGGCGCGCGAGACGTTCGTCCCTCCACCGCCACGTGCTTGCCAATGACCTATCGGTCGGTCGTGACGCGCCGCCGCAGGGCGCGCACGCTGCGCTCCCGCCCCGGCCGCTTGGCGGCCGTCACCTCAACACCAAAGGCCGTGCGGACCCGCATCGACAGCGGCGTGCTGACCCGACGAGCGCGCCGAGCACGGCGTCGCGCGGCACGCTCGTGGTCGTGCGCACCGGCCTCGCGCAGCATCCGCCAGCGCGACTCCATGCGCGCCTGACCGGCGAATCGGTACACCGGGGTGGGCGCCCCGCTTGCCTGACGCCACACCCGGCGAAATCGACCGATCGCCGTGGCGACGCACAGCGCGAGCAGCAGCCACAACAAGGGCACGAGCACCACATGGACCAAGAGCGCCAGGCTGAGCAGGATCAGGCGCTCAGCCCGCTCCATGAGACCGCCCTTGGCAGTGAAGCCAAGCGACTCGGCCTTGGCCCGCTGGTAGGAGATCAGGCTGGAGACGCCCAAGATCGCCAGCGGCAAGAGCGCGAGGCGCGGATCGGGGCGGTCCAGCAGGTACCAGGCGACGCCACCGAAGATCAAGAAGTCCGAGAGGCGGTCCGCGACCGAGTCGAAGTACGCGCCCCGCGGCGAGGCCGACTTGCCCGCCTTGGCGACGGCGCCGTCGAGCGCATCCATCAAGCCACCGACGGTGATCAGCGCGACGCCGACGTAGAGGTGGCCCGTGCCCACGCTGACCGCCGTCGCGACGGCGGTCAGCACGCCCGCGATGGTCACCATGTCGGCCGTCACCCCGGCGCGCGCGAGCCGCTCGCCGATCCGCAGCCGTCGCCACCACGCGGGGGGTGCGGGAGCCGCGACCCCCAAGGGCGCTCGGTTGGTGCGACCGCGCCGGCCGTCGATCATCCGCCCTCCTTGGTTCGGAGTACCGCCAGGTTACCGGACCGAGCCGCGCTCGGAGAAGCCTTCCTCATACCGGCCAGGCGGCGAGCAGCTTGTCGAAGCTCACGCCGAGCGGCTCGGGCAGCACTCGGGCGTCCGCGACCGTGGTCATGAAGTTCGTGTCGCCATGCCAGCGCGGCAGCACGTGCAGGTGCAGATGACCCGGGATGCCCGCCCCGGCAGCCTTACCGAGGTTGGCCCCAAGGTTGACTCCGTCGGGTCGGTACGCCTGTCGCACCGCACGTACCGCGCGCCGGCCGGTGGACCAGAGCGCGTCGGCCTCCTCCTCGGCTAGCTCCTCGAGCTCCCCGCAATGCCGCCGGGGCAACACCAGGACGTGCCCGGAGGTGTAGGGATAGGCGTTCAACACCACCGCCGAGAGCTCGTCAGCAAAGAGGAGGTGTCGCGACGCATCGGGTGGTGGTTCTTCGAGGATCCAGCAAAAGACGCAGGCCACGGGGTCTGCTGGCACGCCTTCTGGCCGTTCGGTCGTCTCCTCGCCCGATAAGTACGGCGAGCGCCAACCCGCCCACAAGTGCCCGAGACCGGTCATCGGGTCTGCGCCGAATCCGGCGCGCCGTGCGCCACGACCTCGGCGGCGAGGCGCTCGGCGAAGTCGGCAAAGTCCACATTGCGCTCGGGCGACTGCGCGCCCCGGGCGTTCACGCCGACGGTCCGGCTCGCGACGTCGTCGTCCCCGACGACCAGGAGATAGGGCACCTTGTCCAAACGACCCCGGCGCACCCGCGCGCCGAGCGGCTCGACTGCGGGGTCCACCTCGACACGCCGGCCCTGTCGCTTCAGTTCCGTGGCGAGCTCCTCGGCATAAGCGAAGTGGTCGTCGCGCACCGGGAGCACCTTGGCCTGCAACGGAGCGAGCCAGGTGGGGAAGGCGCCCGCGTAGTGCTCGACGAGGACCGCCAAGAAACGCTCGACCGAGCCGAAAAGCGCGCGGTGGATCATGATCGGCTGGTGGCGGCCATTGTCCGCGCCGACATAGCTGAGGCCGAAGCGCTGGGGCAACTGGAAGTCGAGCTGGATGGTTGACATCTGCCAGCTGCGGCCGATCGCGTCCCTCGCCTGTACCGAGATCTTCGGTCCATAAAAGGCACCCCCGCCCTCGTCGAGGACGAGCGCGAGACCCATCTGGCGCCCGACCGACTCGAGCGCCGTCGTCGCCTCGACCCACTCCGCGTCCGAACCGACCGACTTGCCCTCCGGGCGTGTCGACAGCTCGAGGTAGAAATCCGCAAGGCCGAAGTCCGAGAGGAGATCGAGCACGAAGCGGAGCAGCTGCTCGAGCTCGCCAGCCATCTGCTCGCGTGCACAGAAGATGTGGGCGTCATCCATCGTCAGCCCGCGCAGCCGTGTCAGGCCATGGATCGCCCCCGACAGCTCGTTGCGGTAGACGCTGCCGAATTCGAACAGGCGCAGTGGCAGCTCGCGATACGAACGCTGCCGACTCTTGTAGATCAAGATGTGGAACGGGCAGTTCATCGGCTTGACGTAGTAGCGCTGCCCGCCGTCGAGCTCCATCGGCGGGAACATCCCGTCCGCATACCAGTCCAGGTGGCCCGACACCTCGAAAAGATCGGCCTTGGTGACATGGGGCGTGTAGACGAACTCGTAGCCCGCAGCACCATGACGCTCGCGGGAGTAGTCCTCCATCAAGCGTCGGATGAGGCCGCCTTTGGGATGAAAGACGGCGAGTCCCGATCCGATCTCCTCGGGGAAGGAGAACAGGTCGAGCTCGGCGCCAAGGCGCCGGTGGTCACGCCGCTCGGCCTCCTCGATCCGGTGCAGGTAGCCCTTCAGCTCGTCCTCAGACTCCCACGCCGTGCCATAAATGCGCTGCAACTGCGGGAGCTTCTCGTCGCCTCGCCAGTACGCGCCGGCTACCCGCAGCAGCTTGAAATGACCGAGGCGATCAGTCGAGGGCACGTGCGGCCCGCGGCATAGGTCAACGAACACGTCGCTGTTGCGGTACACCGTGACGATCGTCGGATCGCTCGAGGTCTGCGCCGACAGCTCCGCGTCGAGCTTCCCGGCGCCCGCTGCCGCCGAGGCGACCTGCTCGATGATTTCACGCTTGAACGGCTGGTCGAAGAACATCTCCAGGCCCTCGGCGATCCCGTGCTCCTCACGCACAAAGGGCTGGGAGGCCGCGATGATCCGGCGCATCTCTGCCTCGATGCGCGTGAGGTCCTCATCGTGGAAGTGCGCCCCCCCAGGCAGCTCGAAGTCGTAGTAGAAGCCGTCGTCGATCGCGGGCCCGATCGCGTAGCGGGCCCCGGGCCACAACGCGCAGACAGCCTGGGCCATCACGTGCGCCGTCGAGTGCCGCAGCACCTCGCGGCCCTCGGGCGTGTTCACCGTAATGATCCGCACCGTTGCGCCATCGACAAGCGGCCGGGAGAGGTCGACGAGCTGGCCGTCGACCTGAGCGGCCACCGCCGCCTTGGCGAGGCGGGCCCCGATCGTCTTGGCGAGGTCGAGCGCGCTCGCACCACGAGGCAGCGTTCGCGTGGAGCCGTCGGGAAG
>JAJZKA010000112.1 GCA_021809805.1 Actinomycetes bacterium | reverse complement strand
CACCATCCGGCGCGAGTGCCTCGACCGGATGCTCATCCTCGGCCGCCGTCACCTCGAAGCAGTCCTTGCCGAGTACGTCGAGCATTACAACGCGCACCGACCCCACCGCTCCCTCAGCCAACGACCGCCCACCGGTTCCGATGCGACCCCTCCCACCATCGGCGACGTTGACGCCGCCAGGCTCCGAAGAGCCGATCGTCTGGGTGGCCTCATCCACGAGTACCGGATGGTCGCCTGAGCTGGGCGGACGGAGTTCTCGGCACCCACAAGTTCGGTCAGTCCGACTTCAGAGGGGTCAGCGCCTCGAGGTGGCAATCTGGTGCGATGAAGCATCTGGGAGAAGAGTTAGACGGCCCTCTCTCCGGCGGCAACATGAACATGGTGTATCGCGCGGGCGACACTGTGGTGCGAGACGCCGGCCCGTGGACGCCGACGGTGCATCGCTACCTCAGCTACTTGCACCTCGCCGGGATCGACTGGGTACCACGCCCCATTGCGATCATGTCCAACCCGAGTGGCGAGCCCGAGCAGGAGCGGCTGTCATATGTCCCTGGCGACGTTCCCGCCTACCCACTCCCCGACTGGGTCTGGTCCGACGACGTCATCCGCGAGGGCGCGCAGCGTCTTCGCCGCCTCCACGACGCGAGCCTTGGGTTCGCCAGCGATGGCGCCATCTGGCAGTCGCCGACCAAGATCCCCGCCGAGGTCATCTGCCACAACGACTTCGCGCCTCACAACCTTGCGTTCTGCGACGGGCGGATCGTCGGCGCTATCGACTTCGACTTCTGCTCGCCCGGACCGAGGCTGTGGGACATCGCCTACTTCGCTACCCGGACCGTCCCCCTGGGTGCCAACCCAGCCGAGAACGCTCCGGGGATGGACCAGGCTCGACGCCGGGTGCAGCTCATCCTCGACGCCTACGGCGATGATCTGGTCATCGGCTGGGACGACGTTGTCCGGGTATCGGTCATCCGGCTCCACGACCTCGCCGACCTCTCCCGCCAGAAGGCAGAGGAGCTGCACAAGTCGCACCTGCTCGACGAGGCACGGGCCTATGACCACGACGGCCACTACCTGGCGGCGCTGCGCCGCTGACGCCATAGGGCCTCCGCAGGCGGTCCCGTGAGGCGAACCCTCTACGGGATGGACACAGGTCAGCGGGGGTGTCAGTCGGGGAGCGTTTCGCAAGACCCGCCCGGTCAGCTGCCCGGTGGCGGGGGACTATCCGCTACAACCTCAGGTCGGGTTGCGCCGGTCGAGGCCGCACCGATCCGCACACTCCGAAGGATCCTTCTGGCGCCATCCGCCGCGAGACACTGGAACGCGTCGATGACTGCGGATAACGACGGCTCTGGATCGCCACGTCCCGAGCCGCTAAGGGCACCGGGAGTACCGAACGCACGCCCAGATCGCCCGACGGGATGCCACGGCAGCACCCCAAGGAACACGTCGGGCGGTCCCGTCGAGATCTCGTTGATCAGTGCAGTTGCGTACGCATGCCCTATGCGTGCACACGCAAGGGTGCTTCGGAGGATGACATCGACGTGACGGCCGGCTCGAAGCCGCAGCTCACCAGCCACATCTCGTCGCGCACACCCTGCACACGCATGCGTACGCAGCGTTGATAAGGCCCCGAGAAAAACACCCGAGAAACTCGCATCTCCGACGAGGGCCGGAACGAGAAGCTGCTGGTCAGGCGCCTGCACCCCTGCACGAGCTGCGCGCCTGACCAGCGGTCGTGGTGGCGGGGGTCACGACCATCGGGTTACCGACCCGATGAAGTCGCTGGTCACGGCGTCGTGCGTATGCACTGCATAGGCGGCTGCCCTACTCAACTACGCGGCGCCGGCCAGCGATGCCCCGAGAAACTCGACCTGTCCGAGTCGTCTCCGGTCGCTTCGCGGTCCCACTACCGCGCCTCGGTGGTCTCCGCCCGGCTAAAGCGCTGGCGAGCCGCTTGGCGGGAGACCCCGAGAGCGGTGGCGATGTGGTTCCAGGACCTCCCGTGCGCCCGCGCCGTCTCGACAGCCTCCCGCAGACGGGCCTCGTCTTCGCGAGTTGCCTCGGCCGCCGTCGCCACCGCCCGGAGGTCGCTCAGGTCGTCCGCCTGGGTGACTTCGGGGTCCAGAGTCTCGGTCAGCAGGCGGTATCGCTCGGCAGCTTGTTGGATCTCTTCGTCGGTGTGCTTCATGGCCATCGCCTTGTCATCGGAGAAATAGGTAGAACTTGCGGCTCAGCTCCATGGCGTGGATGACGACCGGGTCCTCGCCCTCGAGATCCAAGACGCCGATCTCCAACAACCTTCCATCAGCCGCGGGTCCAATCAGCATGGTGAGATCTTCATCGAGGTCGATCCGCCACATGGCGTTGCGGACGGCGTGACGGATGTCCTCTTCGCTGACCCCGTGCTTCCAGGCCGGCTGGCCGATCCGCATCTCGACAACATACCTTGTCTAGGTTATCGCGCTAGCTGCGGAGATCCAACGCCTAGGCATAACGGCAGCTCACGGGCGTGGATGGCATTTCCGGCACCCACAGGCTGGATATCCGCGGCCACGCGGCTCACGGAAAGGGACGTCCAGATCCTGACCTGGATCGACCGGCACCGGGTCGTGACCCCCAGCGCAGGTTGGGCGACGGTTCTTCGTGTCCAACGGGGTGGTGCCCTGAGGCGTGCGCACCGTCGCCTCGGCAAGCTGGAGCTGATTCACCGGTGCACCGTTCGCTCGCCGCCCCGGGAGTCGTGAGGTTGCGGCCTGCCCGTGCCGCCCTTGCCTAGTGCGACCTCGGACCGACGTGATACGCCGCCCGGGACATCTGCCGGGACCTGGAGGTCGTCGACCTAGCCGAGGGCTCCTGGCCGCGAATAATGCGGCACAATCGGCAGCGCGGCTCGTGGAGGTTCACCGTTGGGGGGATGAATCGGCCAGATAGAGCCCGATGCCATAGTGGCGCTGACGAATGAGGGTGGTGAGGAATGGGTGAAAACGAGATTTCGCTGTCGATGTCGGTGCCGCTCGACTCCGACGGCTTCCTGCGCCGAGAGTGTCCAACGTGCGAGCGTGAGTTCAAGTGGATACACACTCCCCCTAACGAGAGTGCTGGGCCAGCGGCGCCTGTCGCCGACGGTGGGTATTTCTGCCCCTATTGCGGCGTTCAGGCTCCCACCAATGCATGGCTTACGAAAGCGCAGGTCGCGTTGGCTCAGAACGCCGTCGCGGCCGAGGCTGTCGCTCCGCTGCTGGAAGATTTCTCCCGGAGCCTCGGGCGCATCGGCCGCAGCTCGGGAGGAACGGTCAGTGCCAAGGCCAGGTACAACCCGCCGGAGAAAATGGATCCGCTGACCGAGGGCGACGACATGAAGCGCGTCGACTTCAGTTGCCATCCGGCCGAACCCGTGAAGATCCTCGACGACGGGATAGGTCTGTGTACTGCCTCGTGTGCGGAACCACGACGACCCCCTAACCAGGGCCGAGATCGGGCACCTTCTCGACAAACACGTCTACACCCCGCGTGAGAGCCTCCGTCATCTGCCGGATTCCGTCCTCCAACATCTTCTCCGCCTCGACGCTCCCCACTGGGGCAGACGCCGCCGGTAGCTGCCACGAGTAGTCCTGGCCCATAACGCCTTGGGGACCCACGAAGATCATGAGATGGAGCACAAGGGTGCCGTCAGTGAATAGTTCGAGACACCGCATCATCTTGAGGCAGGTGCCTCCTGGGTGCTCAGAAGGTACGACGACAGTGCATCGTTGCCAGCGGAACTCGACGTCCTGGCCGAATTGGCTGAAGTGCGTCTTGAGGATGTTCTGCGTCATCTCATCAGTGGCGGAGTCGACGGTAGTCCGGTCGTACAACTCCTTCAGCCCAGCGTTGAGGGGGGTCGTCAACTCCTGAAGCCGGCGGACGGCGGCGTGTGCCAGGTCCCTGTACTGCTCAAACGTGTCCTGTTGAGCAATCTCGGACTGCAGCTTCGTACGCAGTCGCGCTCGCGCTTGCGACACGTCGAAGGCGACGGGCTCGCGCTCCAACTCGTGCCACACGGATAGGTCGCGAGCTACTCGCTCCTTGTTCGGACGTTCCTCCGGTCGGAGGCGCGTCATCAAATCGACTGCTTGGTCGAGGACCCTGGCTCGGGCGTGGGGTCGGTAGTCCCCGATCCCGAACCCTCGCATGCCGACGGGCTGATGACCTTCCGGGGGAAACGTCTGGCCGGTTGCGAGCACCCACAACGTCTTGCCCAACGAGTACACATCGGCGGGATGCGGATCAGCATGAGCTGCGTCGATGATCATTTCGTACGCCGTGAAGTGCGCCGGTCCGACCTGCTTGCCTTCGCCGGTCAGCGACTCCGCGTCGGGAATCGCAACGAGGCCAAAATCGCCGATCAACCATTGTCCGTCGAGTTCGTAGAGATTTCCAGGCTTGATGTCGCGATGCGCGATATCGAAGCCCTGCTGAAGTCTGAGAAGCGTTTGCGCGATCTCTGCAAGGGCGCTGACGACATCATCGAGGGAAGCGTTCTCAAGGGCTGCGGTTATGGGCGTTGCTATGGGCATGGCCAGCCACGGTTGGTCCGAGCGGCGCGGGTCCTCTGGGAGATACGCATCGATGAGAGGAAGGAGGCCGGGAACGTCCTGATATTCACGAAGGAAGCGGATCTCCCGAACGAAGCGTTGGTATGGCTCGCGGTCAACCTTGGTTGCGTTGATCACCTTGACGGCAAGGGGCTGCTCCTCGCCCGGTCGGGTTGCACGCCATACGGTGGCGTTGCCACCACGACCGAGGCGCTCGTGTGTCATTTGCCAGTCCCAAGGGACCACCCTCGTTGCCAGCAACATGGGACCACCTCAGGTCCACTCCCGCCGGCTGACGAGATGATCCCGTCGGCCGGCCGGAGAGTCAAACCTGATGGCCAGGGCTCAGGGCTGGCCGGTGCCGAGGAGGTCGGCGATCTGGCCGGCCAGGCGCTCGGCGGCGGCACGTCTGAGGCCGGTGGCCACGATGACCGAGCGCCGTCCTCGGCGCAGACGGACCATCCACGCTCGCTCGGGCGGACGGCCCCTGGAGGTGGCCGAGCCCACGTCGACTTCGACGCTGACAGGCTCGGCGGCGTCGCGCTGGCGGGCCCGGTGGGCACGGACCCGGCAGGCTCCAGAGCAGAACACGGCCGGCCGGCCCGTGGCCGAGCGGGCCACCGCCTCCGCGCATCCCGGTGCCGCGCAGATCACTGCCACCGCCGTATCGTATCGTTACGTAACGTAACCCTCCGGGCCACGACCTCCTCGCACCAGCAAAGGGCCGAGCCACGTTGGGCCCGTGAGAGCTGTGGCACAGCCATCACGAGCGCCGGTGAGCAGCCTGGGCACGACATCACAACACGTGGTGCCGACGGGGCCTCGGTGCAAGCGGGTCCGCCGATGTGTCGCCGAGGGTCGGCTTTTCGTTGTGCCGGTAGGACTCGCCCTCGATGACGAGCTCCCACGCTGCGCTCTTCATCCGGTCGATCGCGCTCTGTGCGAGCAGCGGGTCTGCCATCACCGTCAGCCACTCATCCGTGTCGCGGTTGGAACTGATGACCGTCGCTGCGCGTCGGTGGCGCTCGACCACGAGCTCGTAGAAATCTGCCGTCTCTTGCATGCCCAGTGCGCTGAGCGCGAAGTCATCGAGGATCAACAGGTCCACGCCGATGAGCTTTCGCATCTCTTGGTCGTAGCTCGCGTCGAGACGTGCTGCCTTCAGGCGCTTGTGCAGTTTCTCCGCCCGCTCGAAGTGCACGCTGATGCGTCGGCGACAGGCGATGTGGCCGAGCGCGGTCGCCATGAAGGTCTTGCCGACGCCGACCGGCCCCAAGATGAAGGCGTTTCTGGCCTGGTCGACGAAGCGCATCGAGACGAGCTCGGCCCACACCTCGTGGTCGTAGGTGACCTTCGCGTCGTCGTCCCATGCCTCCAAGACCATGTAGGGGTCGAGATGGGCGGCACGCGCCCGGCGCTCGGCGGAGTCCGCGTCTCTGCGCAGCACCTCGTCGCTCGAGAGCTGCTCCAAGAACTCTGCATGGCTGAGCCCGTGGGACTTCGCCAGTGCGAGGCGCTCGGGCAAGGTGTCGAGCAATCGGCCGAGCTTCAACTTGCGCATGAGCGCCTTGAGCTCGGGGGAGACACCGGGGGCGGGCGCGCTCATCGGCCCTGCGCCTTGTTCGAGGAGAACTCCGACGCATCGCGAGCGAAGCGCCCCTGGACGACGACGCCGGCGCGCCGTTCGACTGCTTCGTCTGGCGCCGCGTTCTCCCTTGCGCGCTCGAGCATGCGGGAGACGAGGTTGACGTCGAGCGCTTCTGCCTCGAGCGCTCGGCGGCATGCCTGGTCGACGCGCGAAGAACCCCATTTGTCGGCGAGCCCGACGAGTCGATAGACCTGGCGCATCTTGGTCCACGGCAACGGCGTGTCCAAGATCGTCCGGGCGTATTGGGCGACCGAGGGGCCGTGGCCGGCGGCAAGGCGGGTGAGCGACTCCACGTCACGCGTCGCGTAGATGCTCTTGCCTGGCGGGAAGTCCGCGGGGTCAGTCGAGCGCTTGCCGGGGGCGACGCGTGGGTGGACCTTGACGAGCTCGCCAGCGGCGTAGAGCTTCACCGTCTGAGAGTCACGCCGCACCCGAAGGGTCCGCCCCACCAAGGTGTAGTTGGCCGAGTAGAGGGACTTCGCCACCTGGACATGGCAGTCCCTATGCAACTTGGCATCCGTCCACACCGGCGTGTCGAAGGGAGCGCCCGGAAGGGGGAGCAAGAGCGCGAGCTCTTCGGCTCTGAACAACTCGGCGGGGCGCAACTGGGTCGTGCCGTGGATCCGCATGCCTGCCGTCGTCGCGCACCAGGTCTCTGCACGCATCCTGCAGTCGGCGAGGTCCAAGAAGCTCTCGCCTGCGAAGAAGTTTCGCTGGACGTATTGCACGACGCGCTCCACGCGAGGCTTGTCGGTCGGGGTCCGGACCCGGGCAGCGTCGATCATGAAGCCACGGTCTTGCGCGTACTCGATGAAGACATCGTTGAAGCGGGGCGCGGTGTTTTCGGCTTTTATGACGATCGAGGCCATGTTGTCGGGAATTACGATCGGGAACACGCCGCCAAAGAATCCCCACGCCGCTTCGAAGCCGCGGATCACCTCTTCGGTTGTCTGGGCGAACGTCGGCCAGACGAACTGGTGACGACTGAAGCACGCGGTGAACACGAGCGCGTGGCACACGCGGTTCTTGTCACCGTCAGGGACGAGCCCGAGCCGTCCGAAGTCGACTTGGAGCTCTCGCCCTGGCGGTGGGTCGTCGACGCGCACCGTCGTGGCCCTGTGTCCTGCGCCGCAGCGCTCGACCGCGAAGCGCGCCAAGGTGCGGTGCGGGACGACGACGCCCTTTCTCTCCAAGAGGATGCCGATCTTGACGACGGTGAGCCCGTCTTTCACCCACTTGGTGATCTGAGCCTCCTCGGCGCCGAGCAACCGCCACGCAGCACCGTGGCCGTCGGTGCGCTTCGGGCGGACCGCTTCGACCAAGCGGCCGATCAGCTCGTCGGTGAGCTGTCCCTCGCCACCCGAGCGGTCGAGGCCGACTGAGATCGCCGCCGCGATGTAGCGCCGTGCCGTCTTTCGGTCGACACCGATCGCTCGAGCGATAGCGCGTTCACCCTCACCGTGCAGCCAGCGCCTGAGCGCCTCTCGTATCTGAACCACCGTGACCTCCCTGAACGCCATAGGGCCTCCTCCGCGTCGGCTTCGGAGACCCAGCCGAATGTCTCTTCGGCCGGCGTCGGTGGATGGTCAGGGTGGTCCCATAACTGGCAACGAGGGTGGTCCCATGCCGCTGGCAAAACCGGCGGCTACGTGGTCCCATGTGGCTGGCAAGTGACACTCGTGCAGGGTCCAGGGACCGACGGTTTGGGGACGGGGCTCACTCATTTGGTGGTCTCCGGTGAGGCGGCCGATCGACATCAGTCCCGAAAACCGGAGGATTCGCGTACCTCGCACGTTGTAACGACTTGCAAACTCCGCCGTTGTTCATCCCCGACGTCGTACGCTGGTGATAACGGCCGACGGCGCGAGCCGGATCTCTCCTGGTAAAGGTCACCATGATCGGCGCGACAGGAGCGGGGGATGCACATTTCGTGCGGGGGGTCTGTCGGTGAGCGTCGTCATCGATGTGGGGCGATTGCGAGAGGAAATGGTCCGGCGAGGCTGGGCTGCACGCGATTTGGCTCGGGAGTCGCAACTTAGCGACGCGACCATCAGCTCGGCTCTGGCCGGACACCCGATCGCTCCGCGTACCCTGGGGCGCATCGCCGCGGCCCTCTCCCGTGTTCCGGCAATCGACATCGTCGACGCGCTTCTTCCCGAATCGATGGACCGTTCCTCAACACCTGTAGACGTCTCCGGTCCTGATCGAGCGAGCACCGTCTGGCGTAGCGCAGCGGGCATGGCGACAACGAGTGCGAGGTCACTGGGACGAGCCCTCTGCCGTTGCCTCCAGATACTTCTTGTAGCGCCGCTCCGTATCGTTGATGAGATCCGTGTAGGTGCGAACACGGAAGTTGCTGCTCCGGACCTTGAGGGTCTTGCGCAGATCGTCGGACTGTTTGGTGCCGACCAGGAGTGCCTCGAAGGAGGAGTGCTGGTCGGAGTACTCGCCGCAGAGAACGACGTATCGTTCCAGTTGGTTCAGGTCCGCGACGTCGAGGACGTGCGATGGCCGCTTCAACTCGATGATGATCAAGCGCCTGTCGACGGTTCCGCATACGAAGTCTGGTCGCTGCCTCTCAAACTGCTTGTCCTCTTTGGCCATCTGGGTTCCGACGATGGTGCGAAGCGATTGGTTGCTGTGCATGAGCCAGTACCGCTCATCGACGATCCACATCGCACTTTCCAGCAGTCGGTGGATCGAGCCATCACCCCGTATCTCGTACGTGCGGTCATCGAGTGCGCGATCGCGGAACAACTCCAAGAGTCCGAGGCGTCGCTGGACCTCACGAGTCACGGTGGCTATCTGAGTGAGGGTCAACGACTCCATGAGGGCGGACAGCTCACGGACCGCAGCCTCTCCCTGTTGAGGGAGCTGGGCCACGATTGTCCGTATCGCTCGGCGCAGGCCCTCGTCAGCTCCGACGAGGCTCTCAGCGATCTCGCCTAACGCCTCGGCGATCTGATCGACATCGTTGTCCGTGACCTTGCTGAAGTCGATCTGCTTGAGGATCCGCGTGAACTGCAGCGGCTCCGTGTTGGCCAAGCTCTGCAACTGGGTCACGGAGATCGACGTTGACTTTACGGGCTTGGTTCGAGCACCACTAGGGCCGTCTACCACACGGGGCGGGATCTCCCATCCCAGGAAGGGAGCCAGCTCTCCATCCACGATGGCCTTGACCCGCTCCCACTGTTGTTGCGTCGGGATGTTGAACGAGGCTGAATTCCCGGGCCACCACTTGTAGAGAGTGAGTGGCGGATCTGTGGAGTCGGACTGGGGATGGGGATTGGTGACCTGAACCGAGAAGGCTCTGTTGACGCGGCGAAGTTCGCGAACCCACGGCTTGGCGAACCGCTTGGAGTGGCACTCGCTGCACTCCGTGGATTCCGGAGGATTGTGGCGACCGCATCGTTCGCAGACGAGGTCATCAGTGGCTGCTGCAGGCGCAGGAGATCCTGTCTTCGCCGTAGGGGTCGGTGACCGTTTCTTTGCTGCCGCTGCCTTTGTGGCTGATTTCTTTGGTGCCATCGTTCTGCCTCTGGTCGGTGGGCAATCCCCGGGACTACCGCGACGTGTCTGAGTAGGTGCCGAGGAACTGGCGCACCGTCGCGACGGCCTCCTGCCGGAAGCGAGCCGCCTCGTCGTCATTGCCGGGGGTGGAGAGGAAAATGCCGTAGGCCGTGGGTCCGTCCTGCGCCGCGTCGCGGAACCGCTCGGAAAGCAGAGCCAGGGCGGCGGCAACCTGTCCTTCTTGCGCCACGGGGCTCTGCGCTGCAACTCGCCCCGCCTCGAAGGGCCCACCATCGTGATGGAGGAGACAGAAGACGAGGTCGTACGCGTCCTTGTTCTCGTGGCAGTCCTGAAAGGCCAAGATCTTGAGCACGACGTACGGCAGGATGCCGGCGACACGAACGGTGACGCGGGACACACCGCCACCATCTAAGCGCTCGCCTTCGAGCTGGTGCTCGCGATGGTCGTGTTGGACCAATCGCGCGCCTCGGACGTTGAACGCGCCGAGGTTCGAGCCAACCGTCTCGCCCTTGGGCTTGAAAATTCGCCCGGGCTCGACGGCATCCGTCTCGCAGAGGAACTCCACGGTGACCTTCACACCGTCGACGTCGCGATGCCAGCGAAAGCTGGTGTCGCCCGGAGTGAATCCGGACTTCTTGAGATTGTTCTCCAGGGTTCGGTACGTCTCGGGCGTCTCATCACCCAGTGCGAGGCCGACGACGAGATCCACGTCGGTCGTGCCGACATGAGGGGGCACGCCCTGGGGCAGCTCTCCGACGATGTACCGAGGGGCGAGGCCACCGGCAAGGTAGATGCGGTCGCCCCACGGACCGAGGTCACCGAGGAGCGTGATAAGCGCTCGCTCGCATCGTGCGGTCGTGACCTCGTCGTACTGGCTGAAGTGTTCCTTGCTCATAAGCCGATCACATCCTCACGCAGCCGGTCTGCCTGCTCCTTGCCGCGGCGGGGATCGGTGCGAAGGTCGTAGTAAAGCCTGAAATTGTTGACCTGCCACATGCCATCGGCTTCGCGACGAAATGCGAGAGGAGCGTCACCCGCGACCTGTTTGAGCATCAGATTGTGTCCGGTGGCCACCGGTTCGGCGTCGAGCGTGCGAGCGGCATCGTCGAGAAGGACACGGTCGGTGACCCACACGTCGACAACGGGAACGGCCGTGACGAACGGCGCTTCCCGTGCGGCGACGTATGCACCGGTCAGTGCATAGGCGATGCCCGCGCGATTGAGAGCATTCGCGACGTCGATGCCGAGCTGCTGTGGTGCCGGAGCCAAGCGAAATGCCGTGAGCCTCTCGGTGCGGCGATCGCGGTTCTCTTCAGCCCAAAGGTCGAGGAGTCGCCCGGGGTTGATGAGCCGGCGGACCCGGCGTGGTCCAGCGCCCTCGACGGCGACCAAGCCCTCGCCTTCGAGGCGGGTCAGGACCCGATGGGCCAGTCCCGCAGAAATGGCAGCCGTCTCGACGAGGTCCTGGACACGCCACTTGCGTGTGGGGTCGAGAAGCAGTGCTTGTGCCGCGATGCCCGCCTTCCCGGTGAGTCGGGCTGGTGGTGGGGTCCCCGCCGTGGGCCGGGGGCGTCCGTGGCCCTCGACGTGGACAAGGAGGCCAGGGAGCTGGAGGTGTGCGTTCCCGAGTCCGTCGACAACACCGACGCCGTGGCGTTCGAGGATCTCTCGTGCGTCTCGGGTGGTGTCCCCGGCGATCAGGAGGAGCCGGGCACCGGGAATCCTGGTCGCGTAGTCGATGAGCTGCCACGCGGTGGCGGCGGTGGCATGGCGCTTGAACTCCACGACCACCGTCTCCGCCGTGTCGCCAAAGCGGATGATGGCGTCAGGACGGTGACCGTCCGGGAGCAGCGGCTCGACCTGGACCCCGGTGATCCCAGGGATGTCGCGCAGGATCCGGAGGGCGTCAGCCTCGAACATTGCTTCGATCTTCACTGGATCTTCGTTCTTCATAACGCTTGTGAATATACCAGTTACAGTGAAGATCAGTGACGCGTGCCTGAAGGGTCCAACAACTCGACGCCAGGCTTGACCAGCGTCGACGAGCACGGCCACGCTCCCCAGCGTGTGGCTCTCCTTCCTCTACCGCCTGGCACGTCGTGTGCTCGAGGGTGTCCGGGTCCATCAGACCGACACCCTGTCCAAGGACGCAGAGATATTGGTGCTCCGGCACCAACTAGCAGTGCTGCGCCGCCAGGTCGCCCGTCCCCGCTTCACCTGGGCGGATCGCGCGCTCGTCGCGCTGCTCGCTGGTCTCGTGCCAAAAGACCGCTGGTCGGCGTTCCTCGTCACGCCGAAGACGATCCTCGCCTGGCATCGGGCGCTCGCTCGAAGACGCTGGACCTACCCGCACCGGCGTCCGGGACGGTCGCCTCTTACCGACGAAACGGTCAAGCTCATCTGCCGGCTCGCTCGCGAGAATCCCCGATGGGGATACCTGAGGATCGTCGGCGAGCTGAAAACG
>JAJZKA010000111.1 GCA_021809805.1 Actinomycetes bacterium | reverse complement strand
CACGGCCTTGGCAAAGCCTGCCGGGGCGTTCAGACCCGTTCCGACGGCCGTCCCGCCAAGGGGGAGCTCGCCCAGGCGAGGCAGGACGGCATCCAGGCGCTCGATGCCATTGGCGATCGCTGCGCGATAGCCGCCGAACTCCTGGCCGAGGGTCACCGGCGTGGCATCCATCAGGTGGGTCCTGCCCGACTTCACGATGCGGGCGAACTCCGCCGCCTTCTCCCCGAAGGCGTTCTCGAGGTTGGCGAGTGCGGGGATCAGCCGGTTGACGATCTCGTCGACCGCCGCGAGGTGGATCGCCGAAGGGAACGTGTCATTGGAGGACTGAGACGCATTGGGCTCGTCGTTCGGCCGGATCTCACGGCCGAGGTGCTCGCCCGCGAGGTGCGCGAGCACCTCGTTCACGTTCATGTTCGTCGATGTCCCAGAGCCGGTCTGGAACACGTCGATCGGAAACGCATCGGCGTGGGCCCCCTCGGCCACCGCGAGCGCCGCCTCCCGCACTGCCTCGGCAACCCCGGCGTCGATCAGGCCGAGCTCGGCGTTCACCGCCGCCGCCTCGGCCTTGATCCGGGCGAGCGCGCGCAAGAGCGCAGGCTCGACCCGCTGGCCAGAGATCGGGAAGTTCTCGACCGCGCGCTGGGTCTGGGCGCCCCAAAGCGCCGCCGCAGGCACGCGAACCTCGCCCATCGAGTCCTTCTCGACCCGGAATTCCTCGGCGCCGACGACCTCGCTCACCGGTGCTCCTTCCTGCCCGGCGCGACGGCGCGCCCGGCACCACTGGTCCTTCTTGACCGTCGCGACCTGCGACGCCAACTGGCGCAGCGTGCTCGCCTCGCCAGTTCACCGCATCGGGGCACCGTCTCGCCAATACGGCCAATGGTGCGCACCGCAAAGCGATGAATCAGCAAAGCCTTGCCCGAACGTGACATCACCGGTACGGTCTCGGGACGTTGTGACGTGGGCAAAAAGCCACCTCGCGCGTCGCGGGGCAACGCCATCGGAGGGGATTATTCGCTCCTCTCCGTCGCGTGACCACCGGGCGAAGACCGCGATGGTTGGCCTTGCACTCGCCGGCGCCGTGCTCGGCCCGGTGCTCGCAGCCGGGGCGCCGGCCCAGGCGTACGCAGTCGCCACCTTGAAGGCCAAGGCCGCGGCGATCGCCCGCCAGATCGACACGGTCCAGATCAGGCTGCAGATCCTGGACGAGGAGTACAACCAGGCGCTCGCCCGCCAAGTCGGCGTGAGGACCAAGATCGCCAGCGATGAGCGGGCGCTCGGCGGATCCCGGTCTGCGGTGCACCACGACAGCCTCGTGCTGCGCCAGCAGGCGGTCGAGGCCTACGTGAGCGGTGGCTCGGCGGCAGGCATCGCGAGCATCTTGTCGAGCAATGAGAGCGCGCTGCCGATGCAGCAGGCCTATCTGGCGGCCGCATCCTCGAGTCTTGATGCCGCCGTCTCGGGTCTGAAGGACTCCGAGCATCGCCTCAGCGTTCGCCGCGCGACGCTGGCGGCCAACGAGTTCGTCGCGGCGCGCACGACCCGCCAGCTGGCCCAGGCCAAATCCGAGGCGCAGCGCCTCGAGGGTCAACTGACCTCCGTGCAGTCAGGGATCGACAGCCAGCTCGCCGTCGCGGTGCGCGCCGAGGAGGTCGCCCAGCAAGAGGCCGCCGCCCGCGCGGCTGCCAGCACCGCGCGCGCCGCCGTGACCGCGAGCGCGCACGCGGCCTCTCCCGTGGTCGTGAGCACCCCACAGCCCGGTCCAACGGTGACGACCTCGCCGGCAACGACGACCCCACCGCCGCCGCCTCAGCTGGGCAACAGCGGGGGCGGCCTTGTCGCCGTGCACGCTGCCGAATCCCAGATCGGCGTGCCCTACGTCTGGGGCGGCGCCACGCCCGGCGCCGGATTCGACTGCTCAGGGCTCGCGATGTGGGCCTGGGCCCAGGCCGGTGTCAGCCTCCCCCACAGCGCCCAGGCCCAGTACGACAGCATCGAGCACATCTCGGCGTCGCAACTCCAGCCCGGTGACCTCATCTTTTACGCCTCGGGTGGCTACATCTACCACGTGATCATGTACATCGGCGGCGGCCAGGCCGTGCAGGCAATGACCACCGGGACGCTCATCCAGATCACCCCGGTGTGGCCCGGCGCCTACGGCTACGGCCGGCCCTGACCTGCCACAAGCACGCGCCCCCCTTCCTGGCGCCGCGTTGGCCGCATGGCCCTAGCGTGACGCCATGCGCGCCGCCGTCTTCTCCGCTGGGACCACCGTCTGCAGCGAGGTGCCCGAACCCGAGCCTGGCAGCGGAGAGCTCCTCGTCGCGGTCACCTCGGCGGGGCTGAACGCCGCCGACCTCCTCCAGCGCGCAGGGCGCTACCCGCCACCGCCGGGATATCGACAGGACCGCCCGGGCCTTGAGATCGCCGGCCGCATCGTCGGCCTCGGCCCCGGCGCGAGGCGATTCTCGCTCGGCGACGCGGTGATGGGCATCGTCGGAGGCGAGGGCCAGGCCGAGCTGGCAGTGATCCATGAGCGCGTGGCGATGCCAGTGCCCGAGGCGCTGCCCCTCGAGGTGGCCGGTGGCTTCCCCGAGGCTTTCCTCACCGCCCACGACGCGCTGATCACCCAGGCCCAGCTGGCAAGCGGTGAGCGCCTGCTCGTCACCGGTGCGGCTGGCGGCGTCGGCACGGCCGCCGTCCAGCTGGCGGCGGCGGTCGGCGCCGAGGTGATCGCCGAGGTCCGCGATCCCCACCAGCGTGCGGCGGTCGGCGCGCTCGGCGCGACGGCAATCGGCCCTGAGGAGGTGGCAACTCACGGTCCCTTCCACGTGATCGCCGAGCTCGTCGGCGCGCCAAACCTGCCCCGCGACCTCGCGAGCCTCTCGCTCGGCGGCCGCATCGTCGTCATTGGCCTCGGCGCCGGAGCCACGGTGAGCCTCGACCTCGGCGTGCTCTTGCAGCGCCGGGCACGGCTGTTCGGAACGACGCTGCGCAATCGGCCGCTCGAGGACAAGGCGATCGCCACGCGCCAAGTCGAGCGCCAGGTGCTCCCGCTTGTCCAGCGCCACGCGCTGCGCGTGCTGGTCGAATCGAGCTACCCGCTGACCGACGCGGCGGCTGCCTACGAGCGCTTCACCAAGGGCGCGAAGCTCGGCAAGGTCGTGCTGGTCAACGACGCCGCTGCCGCGCGCTAGCGGCGGACGCGGGCGACCAGGCGCCAGGCGGCGGGGAGCGCCCCCGCGGCCAGCGTGAGCTTGACCGCCTCGCCGACCAGGAAGGGTGTGAGGCCGAGCGCGATCGCCTGGGCGGCGCCGAGATGCAGGTCGACGGCGAGGAAGCCGACCCCGCAGGCGAAGATGCAGCACTCGCCGGCGAGCATCGTGGGGATGGCGCGCCACACCGTCCGGTCCGCCCCGCGCTCAGCGAGGCGCCCGCAGGCCGCCGATGCGACGACGAAGCCGAACAAATAGCCGCTCGTCGCCCCCGCCCAGCCGGCGGCATGACCGGCGAACCAGGGCACGCCGAGGAAGCCGAGCGCCAGGTAAGCGGCGCTCGCCGCCACCGCCCGGCGCCGGCCGAGCGCCGGGGCGGCGAGCAACACGCCGAGCGTCTGGCCCGTGACGGGCACCGGCGTGCCGGGAAGGTGCACGCTGAGCTGCGCGAGGGCGCCGATCAGCCCGGCCGCAAGGGCGATGAGCAGCAGGTCGGCGGCAAACTCGCCGGGGACCAGATCGGCCAGCACCACCGGGCGGCGGCGCAGGCTAAGGGGGTCGGTCACGCTCATGGGCGCTGAGGCTACCCGGCGCCTCCAGGCAGGTGGGGTCTCGCCACCTGGAGCGCCGCGCGCAGCCAGGGCGCGAAGTGGCCTTCGAGACCGAGCCCGTCTGCGGTGCGCCGCGGTGCGCCGAGTGCGGCGGTGAGCCGGGCGAGCTCAACGAAAGCCAGCTCTGCGACCTCGTCGGGATCCGGTGAGAGCGCTCCGTCGCACCGGCCCACGAACACATGGTCCCGCTCGTGCTCGACGAGCCCACTGGCAACGCAGGTGGCGCGGTAGGTAAAGACACCGACTTCACGCAGCGCACAGCTCACGCCGAGCTCCTCTTTCACCCGGCGCTCGGCAGAGCCCACGAGGTCGTCACCCGGCTGGGGGTGGCTGCAACAGGCGTTCGCCCATACGCCGGGGAAGTGGTACTTGCCGAGCGCGCGCCGTTGCAGCAAGAGCGCTCCGTCCGGGCGGTACAAGAAGACCGAGAAGGCGAGGTGCAGGCTTCCGGGCGACTGGTGAGCCTCCAGCTTTGGCGCGCTGGCGATGACCGAGCCGTCGGGCGCGACGAGCACGACGCTGCGTCGCTCACTCGACCCTTGCACGAGGCAGAATGCTAGGACAGCGCGAGCGCTCGGCTTGGTCGTTCGCGCCCTTGTGTCAGCGAAGAGAATGAGGAGGACTCGATGGAGTACCGGCGACTCGGCCGAACGGGACTGAAGGTAAGCGTGCTCTCCTTTGGCTCCTGGGTCACCTTCGGCCCTCAGCTCGACGGCGACCTCGCGACGGCGTGCCTCAGCGCGGCCTACGAGGCGGGCATCAACTTCTTCGACAACGCCGAGGCCTACGCCGGTGGCAAGTCCGAAGAGATCATGGGGCGGGCGCTACGCGAGCTCGGATGGCCACGGTGGTCCTACGTCGTGTCCACCAAGCTCTTCTGGGGCCTGCACGACGTGGTGAACATGCACAACACCTTGAACCGCAAGTACCTGATGCAGGCGATCGACGCCTCGCTCGAGCGCTTCGGCCTCGACTTTGTCGACCTGGTCTTCTGCCACCGTGCGGATCCAGATACCCCGATCGAGGAAACCGTGTGGGCGATGCACGACATCGTCAGCTCGGGCAAGGCCCTGTACTGGGGGACCTCGGAATGGCCGGCGGCCGACCTGCGGGCGGCCTTCGAGATCGCCGAGCGGCACCACCTGCACAAGCCAGTGATGGAGCAGCCCGAGTACAACCTGTTCAAGCGCGCCAAGGTCGAGCAGGAATACGCCCGGCTCTATGAGGACTTCGGGCTCGGGCTCACCACCTGGAGCCCGCTCGCCTCGGGCCTGTTGACGGGCAAGTACCTCGGCGGAGTGCCCGAGGGCTCGCGCGCCAGCCTGAGCGGTTATGAGTGGCTGCGCGACCGGGTGCTCGATGAAGAGCGCAACGCCGCCGTGCGCCGCCTGCAGCCGATCGCCGCCCGGCTCGGCTGCAGCACCGCCCAGCTCGCCATCGCCTGGTGTGCCCACAACCCGCGGGTCTCGACGGTCATCTTGGGGGCGAGTCGGGTCGAGCAGGTGCACGAGAACCTCGCGTCCCTCGAGGTCCTCGAGCGTCTCGATGACGATGTCCTCGCTGAGATCGAGGCGGCGATGGCCGGCTGAAGGCCACTGAACAGGGAATTCACACAGCGTTTACATGCTGGACACTGCGGTGCAACGCGCTTTTGGAAGGCTGGGAACAGCGACCGATGCCCATCGCGAGCCCACCCGCCACCGCGCGTTGCGCCCAGTGCGCCGGAGCGGCCCTCAACCGTAGGAGAAGTCCGTGAGCTACCAGGCCGAGTACATCTGGATCGACGGCACCGAGCCGAGTCCCATGCTCCGCTGCAAGACGAACATCTTGAAAGACGGCGAGGAGCCCGGCATCTGGGGCTTTGACGGCTCGAGCACCAATCAGGCGCCCGGCAGCGCGTCCGACTGCGTTCTGCGCCCCGTGCTGATCGTGCCGGACCCGCTCCGCGGGGGCAAGAACGTGCTCGTGCTCTGTGAGGTGCTGCTCACCGACTTCACGCCGCACCCAACGAACACCCGGGCGGCCTGCATCGAGGTGGCCGAGCGCTACGCCGCCCACGAGCCGATGTTCGGGATCGAGCAGGAGTACACCTTCTTCCGCGATGGCCGGCCGCTCGGCTGGCCCGAGATCGGCTTCCCGGCCCCTCAGGGCCCCTACTACTGCTCGGTCGGCGGCGACTACATCGCTGGGCGCGACATCGTCGAGCGACACACCCAGGCGTGCATCGACGCCGGCCTTTCGATCGAGGGAACCAACGCCGAGGTGATGAAAGGTCAGTGGGAGTTCCAGATCGGCGTGCTCGCCCCGCCGGCAATCGGCGACCAGATCTGGCTGGCACGCTGGTTGCTGGCGCGCATCGCCGAGGACTATGGGGTGCAGGTCAGCCTGGATGCCAAGCCGGTCGCCGGCGACTGGAACGGCGCGGGGGCGCACACCAACTTCTCGACCAAACAGATGCGGGAGAGCTACGACCCGATCGTCGCCGCCTGCGAGGCGCTCGGCAAGAACGCCGACGAGCACATCGAGAACTACGGCCACGGGATCCGCAACCGTCTCACCGGCGCGCACGAGACCGCCCCATGGGACCGCTTCAACTACGGCGTATCGAACCGCGGGGCCTCGGTGCGCATTCCCTGGCAGGTCGAGAAGAACAAGAAGGGCTACCTCGAGGACCGGCGCCCGAACGCCAATGCCGATCCCTACGTCGTGTCCCGGTTGATCACCGAGACCGTGTGCTCGGCGGCCACGATCGACTGATCGCGCCGCTTCGAAGCAACCCCACAGCCCCCGGCGATGCGCCGGGGGCTGTTTCGCGTGCCCCCTGGACTCGCCAGAGGGATGGGCGACGTCAGCGACGGGTAATCCCCGCCCATGACGGTGCATCACGACCAGGTTCTCGAACGCCTCCGAGACGAGCTCGCCCGCTTGGAAACGCTGCGCACAAACATCTCCCAAGACCTGCTCGAGGAGGACTACGGGGCCGAACGGGAGCTTTCCTTGCTCGACCAGCACCCCGGCGAAATGGGCACTGAGATGCACGACCTCGAGCGTGACCAGGCAATCGCCGAGTCGCTCGACGGCGAGCTCGCCGAGGTGCGTGCCGCGATCGGGCGCGTCGAGGACGGCAGCTACGGCCGCTGCGAGGTCGACGGCGAGCCGATCCCACCCGAGCGTCTCGAGGCGATGCCCGCCTCACGACGCTGCGCCCCCCACCAGGCCGCGACCGACCGCGCCTGAGCGGCAACTGTTGACCCACAGTCAACTCGCCTATCGTGCTCGGGCATGCAGGAGTCCGATCGGCGGCAGCTGGAGGCGTCCCTACGCGGCGCGATGCGCGGCGAAGTGCGCTTTGACGGCGGCACGCGCGCCATCTATGCCACCGATTCCTCGAACTACCGCCATGTCCCGCTCGGCGTCGCCTACCCGGCCGACGCTGACGACCTCGTCGCGGCGGTGGCGTGCTGCCAAGAGGCCAGCGCGCCATTGCTCGTGCGCGGCGGGGGGACGAGCCTTGCCGGGCAGGGCTGCAACGAGGCCATGGTCCTCGACACGTCGCGCCATCTCAACCGCATCTTGGAGATCGATCCCGAGCGACGCATCGCCAGGGTCCAGCCCGGGGTCGTCCTCGATGATCTGCGGGCCGCGGCGGAGCGTCATGGCCTGACGTTCGGGCCGGACCCCGCCACCCACGCCTGGTGCACCCTGGGCGGGATGATTGGCAACAACTCCTGTGGAACGCACGGGATCTACGCCGGCAAGACGGTTGACAACGTCGAGCGCCTCGACGTCCTCACCTACCGCGGCACCCGTCTTGATCTCGGGGCGATCTCGGTCGAAGAGCTCGCCCGCCGCGCCGAGGGACACGGCGAGCTCGGGCGCATCCACCGCGAGCTGGCCCAGCTTGGCGAGGCAAGCCGGGCGCTCGTCAACGAGCGCTTCCCGACGCTGCGCCGCCGCGTCTCGGGCTACAACCTCGACGAGCTCGTGCACGAGGGCGGTCCGCACCTCGCCCGCGCGCTCGTCGGTACGGAGTCCACGTGCGCCGTCGTCGTCGAGGCGACCTTAACGCTCGTCGAGAGCCCCGCGCACCGCCGTCTCGTCGTCCTGGCCTTCCCCGACGTGCTCGCCGCTGCCGATAGCGTCCCGGAGCTATTGAACCTCCCCCTGCTCGGCCTCGAGGGCATCGACGACACGCTCACCCGACAGATGCGCCAAGCGAACTTGAACGTGGCGAACCTCAGTCTGTTGCCGTCCGGCGCGGGCTGGTTGCTCGCCGAGGTCGGCGCGGACGACCCCGCCGAGGCCGATGCACTGGCGCAGCGCGTCGCTGGCGCGCACTATCAGGGCGAGGCGGTCGTCTTCAGCGAACCGGCGGACCAAGCGGCGGTGTGGCGCATCCGCGAGTCCGGACTCGGCGCGACGGCCCGGCCGCCGGGCCAGCCCGCCAATCGGGAGGGCTGGGAAGATGCCGCCGTGCCGCCCGAACGGCTCGGGGAATACCTACGAGGCATCGAGCGGCTCTGGGAACGGCACGGCTACTCAGGCGCCTGGTACGGGCATTTTGGCGAGGGATGCGTCCACACGCGCCAGCCCTTTGACTTCTCGAGCCCCGCCGGGGTTGCGAACTACCGCGCATATGTGGAGTCCGCGGCCGAGCTGTGCGTGTCGCTCGGCGGCTCGCTCTCGGGTGAGCACGGGGACGGCCAGGCGCGCGGCGAGCTGCTCGAGAAGATGTTCGGCCCTGAGCTCGTGGGCCATTTCGGACGCTTCAAGGAGATCTTCGACCCCGACGCGAAGATGAACCCGGGCCGGGTCGTGCATGCCCGCCCACTCGATGAGGACCTGCACTTCGGGCCGCACTACCGCGAGGTGTCCCTCGGAAAGACGACCTTTGCCTTGCGCAACGACCACGGCAGCTTGCAAAAGGCCGCCGAGCGATGCGTCGGCGTGGGGCGCTGCCGCCAGGACAAGACCGGCGTGATGTGCCCCTCCTATCGCGCCACCTTGGACGAGCGGCACTCGACGCGCGGGCGGGCGAAGCTGCTCGTCGAGATGTTCCAAGGCGACGCCACGCCGGCCAGTTGGAACAATGAGCACGTCTTTGAGGCACTCGAGCTATGCCTTTCGTGCAAAGGATGTGTGAGCGACTGCCCGACCCACGTCGACATGGCGACCTACAAGGCCGAGTTCTTGTCGCACTACTACGCCCGCAAGCTGCGGCCGCTCGCCTCCTACCTCCTCAGCCTCCTGCCCTGGCTCGCCCGGCCCGCGAGCGCGGTCCCCCAGGTGGCGAACGCCCTGCTCGGCGAGCACGTGGTTGGCCGACGGGCCCGCGCCCTGTCGGGAATCACCACCACCCGGCCCGCCCCACGCTTCGCGCGCCGTGCGGCGCGCCGTGCGCCGGCGCTGCGTCAGCGCAAGGGTGCAGCGGGTTCGGTGGTGCTTTGGCTCGATACCTTCAGCGACGACTACCTGCCAACGCGCGCCGAGGCCGCGATTGAACTCCTCGAGCGGCTCGGCGACACCGTCGCCATCCCTGAGCGTTGGGCGTGTTGCGGCCGACCGCTCTATGACAGCGGGATGCTCACCTTGGCGCGCCGGACCCTCCGCCACGTCCTCGACGTGCTCGCCCCGGCGATCGAGGCTGGCACACCGGTGGTCGTGCTCGAGCCAAGCTGCCTCGCCACCTTTCGCGACGAGCTGCCGAACCTGCTTCCCGACGATGCCCGCGCCACCAAGCTGGCGTCGCTCGCGCGCAGCCTCGCCGAGCACCTCGTGGCGACCGACCGCGGACCGCATGGCCGCGGCCTCGATCAGCCGCCGACCGTTCCGGCGCGCCCGGTGGCGCTGCACCCGCACTGCCACCAGCGGGCCGTCGTCGGCATGAGCGCCGAGCAGCGCGTTCTCGCCGGCTGGGGATTCGCCGTCCAGGTCCTCGACGCCGGCTGCTGCGGGCTCGCCGGCTCCTTCGGCTTCCATGCCAACCACGACGCGGTCTCGCGCACGATTGCCGAAGCCAAGTTCCTCCCGGCGCTGCGCGGCCTCGACGCGGACACGCCGGTCGTGATCGACGGGTTCAGCTGCATCACCCAGGCAAGCCAGCTTGATGGCCGCAGCGGGACGACACTCGCCGAGCTGTTGCTCAATGAGCTGAAAGCGGCCCCTCGGGCCTGAGGCGAGGCCTCACAGCGCGGACGCCAGCTCATCGTCGGTGTTGGGGACGATGCCCACGAGCGGGGTGACCAACATCAACAGCGCGGCGAGCACGAAAAAGGCGTGGCCGAGCGTCGCCAGATGGGCGCCGCTGCGCGAGACGAGTGACGTGGTGAGCGCCACCGCGATGATCGCCCCCGCCTGACGCGAGGCGCCGCGCAAACCGGCGAGCGCGCCAATGTCGTCCGGGGCGAGCTGCAACGTGGCGTTGTTGGCAGCGGGCGCCGACGCCCCCGTCCCGAGCCCGGTGAGCGCGGCGCCGAGGGCGAGCCAGGCATAGGGCGACATGCCGACGGGGCGGATCGCGATCAGCGCCAGTCCGCCGGCAATGAGGCTGAAGCCGACGATCATCGGCACGCGGTAGCCAGTCCGGCGGATGAAAATCGACGCCAGGGCGGCCACGCCGATCTCGCCGAGGGCGCGCGCGGTGAGCAAGGTTCCCGCCGCGAGCGGTCGCATCCCGAAGCGGTCCTCGGCAAAGACCGGGACCAGGGAGCCGAAGCCGATCGCGCACGCGCCCCAGACGAAGTTGATGCCGTTCATTGCAGCGAAGCTCCGCTCACGCAAGAGCGTGATCGGGATCACTGGGTCGTCGTGGTGCGCACAGCGGTAAAAGAAGGCGATCCCCGATCCAATGCCGATCAGGCCCGGGCCGAGGTCGGCGAGCGAGAAGAGCCGGGTGCCGGGGTCGCCGAGCGCGGTGATGCCGAGCATGATGCCGAGCACGGTCGCGCCGAGCAGCGCCGCGCCGACGAGGTCGAGGCGGCCGGTCGCCCGCGGCTCGATGCGAGGCAGGTAGCGCACGCCCAATAGGCCGAACAATGCCGCGATCGGAACGTTGACGAGGAAGATGCCCCGCCACGACCACTCCGCGATGATCACGCCGCCGAGGATCGGTCCGACGAGCGCTCCGAGGGGGAAGATGCTCGAGAACAGCCCGAGCGCCTGACTGCGCCGCTCACCGTAGACATCAGAGACGATGCCCGTGGCCGCGGGGACGAAGGCCCCGCCGCCGAGTGCTTGGATGACGCGGAATGCAATCAGCCAAGCGATGCTGTGGCTGAAGCCGCACGCCAGCGACGAAAGGGCAAAGACCGCCGCCGCCGCGAGGAAGACCCGCTTGCGCCCGAGCCGGTCAGCAAGCCGCCCGGCGAGCGGCATCGTGACGACAAGGCCGAGCTGGTAAGAGGTGATCGTCCAGCTCGTCCAGTTCAAGCGCACGTGCAGGGCGTGTCCGACGGTCGGCAGGCCGGTAGCGACGATGGTCCCGTCGACCGCGGACATGAACAGCGCCATCGAGACGATCAAAAAGATGGCAATTCGGGGAACGCGCCGCGCGCCGCGCGCTTGTGCCGGCCGGCGAAGGCTGCGGAGCATCATTCGTGAGACATGCTAACCGACTCGCCGCGACCGGGAAAGGTTTGTGGCACTTAGGTTGGTGATATCTGGCGGCACCGAGGCGCGACGCTTTGCGCGCGGTGACGCGCGCCGAACAAGGACGCCTCCCGGCGCGAGCGCCGGAGGCTCCGCGCAGTCAGCCCGCAGCGCTTCGACGCTCGGCGCGCGGCGGCACGGAGAGCTCCCGCGCGCCGGCAAGCCGGCGACAGGCGGTGGCTCGGCCGGCTCGTGGCGTACGGGCGCGTCGTGGTCGGCGAGCTGCCGCTTGACCTTGCACACACTCGGGAGTTTCCACAGCTTCCGAACGAAGTCGGTCTGGCCGTGGAGCAAGTGATTGACAGCGATCCCGAATGTCTCCTCGGCGCTTGATCGCGCGGCCGATCCCACAGCTGTCGCTCGGATGGATGAAGGCGACGTCGTCGACAAGGAAGACGTCCCGTTCACGCACGCGCGCCACGTCTTCGGCAGCCCCCTCGGCCGTCAGCCGGCGACAGCTGCGCCGAGACAAGGCCCAGGCGCTGCAGAACGAGCAGTCTCAGAGACGGCCCCGCGAGTCCTCGAACGACGCCACCGGGTCAAGGACGCCGAGGAATCGTGACGGCGACGGTGGCTGAGTCGCGCGCTGGCAACACTTCGTCGAGATGCTCGGCTGCCTTGGGCGGCGGACCGAGCCCCATCGAAGGTGACGGCGCCGGGCGCCTCGAGAGGCGTGGTCGTGCGCACCGGCCAGCATTGCTCGATCGGCGAGCTCACTTTCGCCGCGAAGGATCCCATCGATCGCCTCATCCGCCTCGTCGAGCACGCGCTCGGCGATGAATAAGCCGCTGTGGGCGCCGGCGAAGACCAGACCGTGAGGACGGCGAGCCTTGACCGCCTGCGCCGGGCCGGTGACGTCGGACACGTTCGCGGGGCACGTGATGCCGAAGCCCACCGCGTCGG
>JAJZKA010000110.1 GCA_021809805.1 Actinomycetes bacterium | reverse complement strand
GGTAGCTCGGCTACGAGGTAAACATTCAGGTCCCCGCCTGACCAGGGAAGGTTGTCTGGAAAGGGGCTCTGACCAGGGGATTCGCGAAATGACCTCGGAGTTGTTTCACTGGCGGTGTGCCGGAATCTGCCCAGGAGCGCTTCCAAGCTGAGATCGACGCCCTCCGTGCTGAGAACGCCTTCCTCGCCAGTGACAACGCCACTCTGCGCGCTGAGAACGCTTCGTTCGCCGCCGAGGTCGACGTGCTGACTCGTCGGATCGACGAGCTGACCCAACGTGTTGGCAAGAGCTCGAAGAACTCCTCGATGCCTCCGTCGTCAGACTCGCCGAAGCACAAGGCGGAAGCAACCAAGACCCGGGCAGAGCGGCGAGCCGAGGCAAAGGCGAAGCGCAAGGGTGACGTCGAACGCAACCGAGGCAAACAGCCCGGCGCTCCGGGTGCAAACCTGGCGATGCGCCGTATCCCCGATGGGATCGTCTACCACCCCCCAACCCACTGTGACTCTTGTGGCGATGACCTCGCTGATGCTTCGGTCGAAGGCATCGAACGCCGTCAGGTCTTCGACTTCCCGACGCCGGTGCTCTGTTGCGTCGAACACCGAGCAGTGACCAAGCGCTGCCGGTGCGGAGCGGCGACCAAGGGGCAGTTCCCGTCATCAGCCAAGGGCCCGGCCAGCTATGGCCCGAACGTGCGAGCGTCCGCCCTTTACCTCCTCATGGGTCAGCACCTCCCCGTCGAGCGCACCGCACAAGCGATGGCATCACTTCTTGGGACACCGGTGTCCACCGGGTTCATCGCCTCGCTCGTCCCCGAGGCAGCTTGTGGCCTGGTCGGCTTCCTCGACGAGCTGAAGGCACGGTTACGGGCCTCTGCCCTCCTCCACGTCGATGAGACCTTTGACCAGGTCGGGACCAAGAAGATGTGGTTCCACGTGGCCGCGAATGAGCTCTACACCTTCCTCACCGCCTCGATGACGAGGGCCAAGTCCGCACCGGACGAGGCAGGCGTACTCCCCGAGTTCTCCGGGGTGATGGTGCACGACCGGTTGTCGATGTACTTCCGGTACCCCAAGGCGACCCACGCCATATGCCATGCCCACGTGCAACGCGACCTGGCTGCCGTCGGGATCGGCTTCGACCAGGGTTGGGCCAACGACATGGCCGCACTGCTGGTCGAGATGAACAACGCTGCACACCGTGCGCGGGACAAGGGTAAGAGCCACCTGCCCCGCCGGATGGTCGATTCCTTCCTCGCCCGCTACGACGAACTGGCAGCCGCTGGACTCGACGCCAACCCGAAGCCGGTTGGACGCAAGCGAGACCGGCTCGAAGCCGACGGCTACAACATCGCAGCAGCGCTCATCAAGCTCCGGCCAGAAGCCACCCGGTTCGCAACCGACCTCTCCGTCCCCTTCACGAATAACGAAGCGGAATCCTCGATACGCATGGTGAAGATCCACTCCAAGGTGAGCGGATGCTTCCAGAGCTTCACCGGCGCCCAGGCGTTCGCCGCCATCCGCTCGTACCTGGCAACGGCAGCCAAGCACGAGGTCGGTGCACTCGATGTGCTCGCCCGGCTCTTCCACGGCGAGACGTGGATGCCACCCCGGACGACCTGACCTTCGCCGCTCGCCGCGTCTTCCACCGCGTCCCTGGTCGACATCACCACCCACACGGCACTTGGCAGCGTCGCGCTCAAATCGTCATCGAACGACCCGGAGTCGCCACTCGATCAGCCTGCCCGTTCACCCCTATCCCCGCGAGAACGTCCAGGTCAAAAGGGGGCCTGAATGTTTGCGGTCTGAGCCTCGCCGGCGAGCAGAGCTTCTTGCTGGTCGGCGACTCGAAGCTGGTCTCCTATCCGAACCTGGCCGCGATGGTCGCCGCCCGGGTCGGCTTCATCGCCCCGGCGTCCAAGTCCTATGTCGGAGCCGACGTGCTCGGCGCCTGCGACCTTGAAGCGGCTACCCCCGTCGACTACGTCGCCGAACGCGACGCCAACAAGGCACCCGAGGACCGGGGGACCTACCGGGTCCTCGGAGACACCATGGTCCTGACCGGCAAGAAGAAGACCGACCCCGCTCTCGAGTTGCGCCGGGTCTTCGTGTGGTCCTCGGCCCGGGCCGGTGCCGCCGAAAAGGCCCGGGCGAAGAAGCTGGAGCGTGCCCGCGACGACCTCGAGCGTCTCGGGAGGGGGCTCGGCGGCCGCTACTACCGGACCGACAAGCAGGTGAACGACCGCATCGCGGTAATCGCCAGCAAGCGTCGGGTGACCACCTACCTGCACACGGCGCTCGGCACCGACCCGATGACCTCCAAGCCCACCTTGGCGTGGCACTTCGACCAGGCAGCCATCGACGCCGAGGCCGCCACCGACGGTTGGTACGCGCTGCTCACCAACCTCCCCGTCGACATCGACGCGTCAGGCGTGTTCCGCCACTACAAGGGCCAAGAAGCACCCGAGCGGCGCTACCACAACTTCAAGGGACCGCTCGCTGTTGCCCCCATGTTCTTGAAGAACAACCGGCGGATCGAAGCGCTCATCAGCATCATCTGCCTGGCGCTGCTCATCTTCGCCCTGGTCGAGCGGGCCGTCCGCCTCGCCCTTCTCCCCACGGTCAAGCTCGCCGGGCTCTGGGCCGGACGACCCGCCAAGCCCACCGGCCGGCTCATCTTCGCCGCGCTCTCTCATCTGCGCCTCGTCCCCGCCACCGATGCCGGCCCGGCCCACATCCCCAGACCCACTCCCCTCCAAACCCGGCTCCTCGAGCTTCTGCGCGTCGACCCCCGCCAGCCTCGCTGAAAGTTCCCAGCTCGTGGGTCATCAGCAGACATCGCCCCTGCATGTGCTGAAAGCCCGGCTAGCCCCGTTTTCCGCACCCGAATCGGGTTACTCCTCTTTGCTCTCAGGCCAGGGGAGAGAGATGCCGAGCAGTGCGAGGATGACCCGCTGAACCTGGGTGAGCCGGTCAAGGACCAGACCGCTGGATGTGTAGGTGACCGAGAGGCCATCGAAGGCGGCAAGGGCGGCACGGGCGGTCGGTTTGGCGGCCCGGCCTTCAGGCAGGATGCCGGGCAGCGCTACGCCGTCGCCGAGTGCGGCACGCAACTCGGCTTCGATCAGTCCGAAGATGAGCAGTGCGATGCCGATGATCGCGACGAGGGCCTCGATGCGGTCGTCGTTGTGCAAGAAGACTGGTCGGACCCGAAGGGTCTGTTTGAGGTCGCGGTGGCGCTGCTCGACGATCCACTGGTCCTTGTAGATCCGTAGCACACCGAGAGCATCCAGCGGCCCGTCGTCGGGGTCAGCCAGGTTGGTCGCCAGCGCGTAGAGCCCGTCGAGCGCGCCGGCAGTAGCTATCGCGTCCTCGTCGCGTCGCCAGGTGATGACCGGCTTTCCTGCCCGGGTGCCCGTCGTCACGGCGATCAGACCCGCGACCTTTCCGGTGAGGATCTGGGCGACTTTGGTGTCGACCTGTTTCCTCGTCTTGTAGTAGTGACCGCCGAGCCCGTTGGAAATACGGCCCAATGCCTCTTCTGCCTTTGCAAGAGTGCGCTCACGTGCGTCAGCGACCGAGGTGGCCTCCTCGGAGGAGAAGATGTAGACGACCCGCAAGTCGTGGTGGGTGCCGTCTTCTGCGGTCACTGGAAACGGGCACAACAGCCCCTTCCACACCGTGCGGCGAGCGGGGTCGAGTCGTTGTTCGCGGAACGAGACGTAGTCGAGGGAATCGAGCGTGTCGAGGCCGCCGGGGACGTCGGTGGCGAACCGCTCCGCCCAGCCGGTGTCGGCCCGAAGGGGCACGACGAAGCCCACGTGCTTTGCGTCTGCGGCGCAGAGGTTCTCCAGATAGCCGAGCCCCGAGTCGGCCACGACGACGAGGCCGGGAGGCAGTGAGCCAGCCAGGGTCTCGATCGCGGCCACAAATGCCGGCAGCTCGCTGCTCGATCCCTTGTACGGCCGGAAGTACAAAGCGACCCCCGCTTTCGTCGAGGCCTGGAGGGTCTTTACCTGCCGGGCGATGGTCCGGTCCGCGGCCCAGCCCTTCTTCACGAGAGCAGAACCCTCATAGGCGCCGGCGAAGCGGACCGCGGTGAGATCGAGGTGCAGGCGTGAGGCATCGACCTCGAAGCGATCGAGGGTCCGGAGCAGCAGCCGACCCCGGATGTCCTCGGCGACCCGGGCGAAGGCATCGAGTGCCCGACCGAGGCGGTCGTCGTTGAGCAGACCTGGCGGCACCGCCAGCAGTTCGGCCACCGCGGCTGACGACGCCCAGCCGGCGACGTCGTAGAGCGGGCTGGGCGCGCACAGCCGGTTGGCGACGAGCGCCGAGATCACCTCGCCGTGGGTGAGGAGCGAGCGTCCCCGCATCGGGATGGCCTCGTCGACCACGCCCACCAGACCAAGACGGGAAAGGTAGTGCGCAACCAGGAGGAGCGGGCCGACAGTCCTACGGGTACCGACCGGCGGCGGGTCGAGCCGGGCGAACGCCCCGGCGAAGCGGTCGAGCTGCCCGGAGGCCTTCATCTCATCCAGCCGGCCGAGCGTTGCCACAACACGCTGACGCACCTTGCCGTTCTCTCGACGGCCTTCGACCAGCTGGACGTACTCATGGACCGTGTCGCCGCGCCGGACCCGTTTGACCCTCGGATACATTGGCACAACATTACCACGACTACCGCCGAGATTACAAGGGTGTGATTCATATCGTTGGCACAACACTTGGCACGAGGACCGCCCTTCAGCAGGGCGCAGCACCGCAGGTCACCGGGGGGAACGTGCTACGAAGGCAGGCACCCTTCGACGATTCGGGTGCGGAAAACGGGGCTAGCGTCGGCTCGTGGATCCGCCCGTAGCGTCACCACCTGGCGAGCCGCCGGTTTCGGGCCCTGCGAGCCCACCCGACAGCAGCGAGCGGCTGTCCAATGCGTCCGACGGTGCTGATCGCATGGAGCCGGGAGACGATGGCTCAGGGGCGCTCAACGCCAGCGCACCCCAGGCCACACGCAATGTGACATCTAGTTACCTCCAGCTCGGGGTCTCGATGCTCCTCGGTCTCGTGAGCACTCCGATTCTGGTGCACTTCCTCGGTCCGGCGGCATACGGCCTCTGGGGGGTGCTAACGGGCCTCGTCGGCTACGCCAGCCTGGTGGAAGGGGGAATGGCGACGGCCAGTACGCAACGTATGGTGCACCTGCAGGCAAGGGGCGATCATCGAGGCGCCGAGCGGGTGCTGGCTTCGGCCAAGTGCTACTACTTGTTCAGTTCGGTGGCGATGACGGTGATTGTCGTGACTTTGGTGATGTTCCTTGGCCATATTGTGCTGCTGGACGGTATCCCCCTCAGCACGGCACGACTGGCGCTTCTCCTCGTCAGTGCCAGTTTTGGCGTGGGCTTCGTCAAGCTACCGTTCTCATCAATGCTTTACGGAGGCGGACGAGGTGACAGTCTGAGCATGGTCGGCCTCGTCGTTGGAACCCTCGGTCGCCTTGCCATGCTTGCCGTTGCCTTCGCCGGTGGCGGCCTGGTTGGGATCTGTGCCATGGCAATCGCCAATGCCCTCGCCGGCCTGTGGTTTACCCGCCGCGCTGCCCGACGAGCCTTTCCTGAGTTCCGTGCACCGCTACGCCTGGTCGACTGGGCAACTCTTGCCAGCCTGATGCGAGCCGGAGGACGGGTTGCGGCGACAGCCATCGGGGGCACGGTCTCCTACGGCCTCGATGCCGTCGTGATCGGCATCATCGACCCCGTCACCCTTGTCACCCCGTATACCGTCGCCCTCCGGCCCGTAACCTTTGTGCGCGAGTTGGCGACCCGGGGAACGGCTGCTCTCGGTCCCAACTTGAGCCACTTCCATGCCCTCGGGAATGTCAATCGGACGTTTCGGATCTATTCTGCCAGCACGATTATTGCTCTCGCCGTCACGTTGCCCTGCGACGCGGTGCTGTTCGCCCTTGGTCCGGAGCTCCTGCATCTCTGGCTGGGTACTGTTCCTGCTCGTACGTACGAGGTGCTCGTCGCGCTGTCGGTTGTCTATATTTTCCAAGTGCCCGGAGGACAGGCATCCCAGGCGCTCACGTTCATGGAACGCAACCGCTCAATCGCGCGTCTCATACCCGCCGTCTCCGTGGTCAACCTCGGACTCACAGTATGGCTCACCATCCGTTATGGCCCAATTGGTCCCGCTCTCGGCTCGCTGCCTGAAGTCCTAGTGATCAGCGCCGGGGTGCTCCCAGTGCTCGCCTGCCGAGCCATCGGTGTTCCCGTGCGTCGACTGGTTGCAGAGGCGTTACCTCCGACTGCCGCCATCGCTCTTGTCGCGGGTATAGCCGGGTTCGCTGCCAAGCTCCTACTCAACGGTCGTAGTGACCTACTCGCCCTGATCGCTGCCCCTCTTGTATGCGGGGCCGGATGGGCTGCCGGGTTCGTCGTGCTGCGTCGTACCCAGCCGGAACTCGTGGCGACACTGCGACGTCGCCTACCCCGTCGTCTGGGGGGCATGGCGTGATCGAGCCATCTCAAGCGAGTAGCCCGCGCCAGATCGGTCCGCCGAAGTACGAAAGGGTACCGCTACGAGTCCTGCTTGTCGGCCCCTTCACCGGCTACGACCCTCCCTCCGGGGACCTGGCTTACACCGAGGCGCTACTCGTCGATCCCCCCGTAGGGGTGCGGTACACCACCCTGCACGAGGCGCTCGACGTGGGCGCCGTGCGGGTGAGGGGCCGCAAACCTTGGCATGGCGTGTCGAGGACGGCCGACCTCGCGCTCTTTGCCGCCCGGGCAGTCGAGCTCGGCGCCCGAGGCCTCGGCATCATGTTCCGGGAGCAGACGCTCTACCTCACGGTGGAAGAGGAGAGGTTCGACCTGGTCCACCAGCACCTGTTCCCGGTCCGCCTCCTCGGCGCGCAGCTCCCGACCGTCTCAAGCGCCGGCTATCCCCTCACCGAGCTCTACCAGGCCCGGGAAGGTTGGGGCCTCCGCCGGCTCAACCTGGCCCTCGGTCTCGAGGATGGCCTCGCCCGCCTCGCCGGCACACATCAGCCGTGGCTGCGGCCGAGCCGCACCGGCGTCCTCACCGTCTACACCCCGTGCTTCCGCGACTGGCTCGTCGCCCGTGGGGTGCCCGGCGCCCGTATACACGTCGTCGGAACCGCGCTTCCCGATCTGCCCACGCCGCCGAGATCCTCCGATGGCCGCACGCTCGGCGTCGTCGCCCGAGACTTCCATCTCAAGGGCGGGAGCTTGGCGGTTGCTGTCCTCCGTCGGCTACGGTCCAAGGATCCATCGTGGCGCTGCGTGGTCGCGACGACGAGGGGTATCGTTGGGACGGATCTTGCGGGCGAGCCGGGTGTCGAGGTCCACTGGGACCCACCTCGGTCTGAGGTGCTCAACGGCGTCCTGCCCCGGGTTGACGTGCTTCTCGCGCTGACGCGCTCGGACTGCGGTGCCCCCTACAGCGTGCTCGAGGCCCTCCATGCCGGTGCCGGTGTGGTCGTTTCGGATAGCGCGTGGCTCGACCCCCGCCTTAGCGGCCCCGCGGTGGCCCGGGTGCCCCGGGACCCCGTAGCTGCGGCCGCGGCGGTGACTGAATTGCTCGGAGGCGGACCGGCGGTGCTCTCCGCTGCCGCGGTTGCCCTGTGGCGGACGACGTTTTCGATGCCGGTGCTGCAAGCCGAGCTGCTCAGGGCCTATCGCCAGGCCATCGACCTCGCCGGTGAGGCGGCCAGAAGTGACTGCTGACATGCCTAACGTGCGGCGACTCCTCGTGGTCGGCCGGCCGGCCGACTTCGGCTCATTTCCCTATGACGGCTTGGCTAAACGGCACATGCGTATGCTGGATGCCCTTGCCAACGATTACGAGCTAACGCTCCTCTGCTGGCGCCCCGATGGTGACCGAAGCCCGCATCCTTGGCACGTTCCGGTTCACCGGCACCTTGAGGTGGTTGGCAGGGCACCTCAACCCACTCGGGCCGACCGTCTTATCAGGGCACTCGGAGCGGCGCGGGGAGCGTCACCGGGTGTCGATACACTCGCCCGCCTGCTCTCATCGGCGGGCGTGGATGTCGCGCTAACCTTCGGCCCGTGGCTCGGCACCGAGTACCGTGCAGTCTTCGCTCTCCTGCCGACTGTTCACCTCTTTGAGGAGGACATGACCCAGATGCCAGAGAATGCGTCTCAGTCGCGACAGGCTCGGGTGTATCGACGGATCGAGGCAGCCTTGCATGCCCACGCTCCAGCGCAACCGGCGATCGTGGTGGCGATGAACATCGATGAACAGCGCCGAGCGGCTCGTTGGTTTCCTTCGGCTGAGCCCCTCACCATTCCTCTTACCCTCGACCCCGCGCAGTGGGTTGACCCCGGAAAGCGGTCGAACGGGCCCTGGGTGCTCGCCGTCGGCAACTTCGCTGAGCCGCGCAACGCGGAGGGCCTGGCCGAGGTGCTGGGCGAGGCCGAGCGGCGCGGTCTTGGGGCAACCATTGCGGTGCGCGTCGTGTCGGGTCCCGGCCTCCATTCGCTACTTGAGCCGTGGCGTCTCCAGGGGCGTCTCGCCTACGATCCCGCCGACACCGCTCGGCCCCTGCCTTCGCTCTACGCCAAGGCTTGGGCCGCCCTTGTACCTGCCGCCCGGGCGACGGGCCAGAAGTCTACGATCCTGCAAGCTTGGGCGTGCCGTTGCCCTGTGGTGGCAAGCGAAGCCGCGGCCCGCACGGTTGCCGCAGGTGACGCCGCCGCCGTCGGAGCCGATGCGGCCGAGCTCGTAGTCTGGTTGGAGCGCCTGCGCACGGACCAACGCGAGCTAGAGCGCCTGGCACAAGCTGGCCGCCGCGTGCTCGCAGCGCGCTTCGACGACGCACGGGCTGTTGCCTCCCTGCGCGAGGCCGTAGAGGCCGCCCGTCGCAGCCCTGTGCGAAACCCGAAGAGTAGACCGTTGGACCGCTGAACCGGCCCGAACGAGACGGAGACCCCAGACAAAGACCCCAGACCTTTGCTCTGTCCGAACCGGCTGGTTCCAACCCGGCCCAGTATGCCCGGTCCTCGTGCCGCCGTGAAGTCGTGCTCTGCCAATGAATGGAGTTCAAACCGGTTATAGCTGCAGCGCCTCGCGAACTGCTGGCCCGGGCGCGCCGAGGCGTCAACGACGACCAGGCGAGGCACGTGGCCCTCAAAGCGGGCAACCTCCGCGACCGTCGCATCGGAAGATCCGTTGTCGGCGACTACGAGTTCCCAGGGAACGTCAAGCTCCTGGGCTGCGAGCGCTTCGAGCTGTTCGGTGATTTCAGGCATGCCGTTGCGCAGGGCGAGCACCACGCTCACCAAAGAGGGGCAACGGTGCGGCGCGTGCGACGAGACCTCATGCACCTTCAGCGTCCCCAGCGCCAGAATCGAATTCGCAAGCTTCCTTCTAGGCGGCCGAGCTCGTAAGCAACGTCTCTTCGCGACCAATGGAGATCGTCGCCCTCGAGGCGAGCCTTGGCCGCCCTGGCCGCGAGTGCCAGGCAGAGCCACGACGTGCGAACGAGGGACGGCTCGACTCCGACCAGATCCGGATAGCGTGCGGCGATCACCGAAGCACCGCGTCCGTAGGCCCGCAACTGCTGAAAGGTCTCTCTGGTGCTGGCACGCAAGCGGTAGGCCACGCGCGCCCTCGGGGCGAAGCCGAGAGATCGCCCTGCCCTACGCAATCGGCAGCCAGTCTCGACGTCCTCGCCGCCGACACTTGGCGGGAGGTCCCGATCCGGCTCATCGATCTCGACGTAGATCCTCCGCCAGATGGCCCAGTTCGCTCCGACCGGATAGGGCACGGCGGTGGAAAACTTCGGCAGCCGGACCTCCCACTCACGTAGATCTTGTCGGGCATTTATTAGCTGGGCATCGTTGAGGGTCGTCAGCTCAAGAGCTCCGCCCACGGCATCGAAGTCGGACGAAGCATCTACAAGGGCCTGAAGCCAGCCGGGTGCCACGACGTCGTCGTGGTCGCAGCAGGCGACAAGCTCGCCGGCTGCGACTGTAACCCCACAGCGCCTCGCGAACTGCTGGCCCGGGCGCGCCGAGGCGTCGACGACGACCAGGCGAGGCACGCGGCCCTCAAAGCGGGCAACCTCAGCGACGGTCGCATCGGAAGATCCGTTGTCGGCGACTACGAGTTCCCAGGGAACGTCAAGCTCCTGGGCTGCGAGCGCTTCGAGCTGTTCGGTGATTTCAGGCATGCCGTTGCGCACGGCGAGCACCACGCTTACCAACGAGGGGCGAGGGTGCGGCGCGTAAGACGCGGACACCTTGGGGGCTACCATAGAGTCATCATATCCGGTTGCCAGAGGAGCATTGTGCCGATCTAACTTATTGTTGGTTGACGTGAATAATATGACAAAAGAATACCGGTAAAGAGATGCCTAATTCCATGTGTTAATCAAGAGTCGGTCAGTTCCCTACTTTTATAACATTTCTGATCCCGGTATCCAGCGAAGCGTTCCCTTATGTAAGCTGTGATAAGTTCACTAGTATGTTCACGCGCTGAAGAGCCGAAAAGGGTGTGATCCATCTCATCGACGATGCCGACCGTATACGTTCCCCGACGTGCGGCTTGGGCAAGGGCGAATTGTCCGCCAAGCCGAAGGAGACGAGCATCAGACTTGTTGACAGCTACGAACACCGGCGTTCCTTTACTAGCTACTTCAAGTGCGACCATTGCTGGGAGGTCTACACAGACAAGATGTTTGACGATCCACCATGCGCTGCTTGGTAGACGCTCAACTGCCGCAGACCGAATGTGACGGCCCGGTAGTAGTCGCTTCATGATATTTATCAAGGCAATAGTGAGGTAGAACTTCCACCGATTGTCTGCGCATGACTTACATTTGTGAACGTTGATCAATAAGTTTGGATTAACCGTACAGATGCCACTTAGTTGGTAGCGTCTGGCAGTTTGAAACGCATGAAATCCACCAGAGCACATCCCCACTAAAACTGCATTAGATGGGTTACCATTTGTGAGTTCAGCGAGCACCTGATCGAGATGATCAGATATATTGGATTCCGTGACTGGTGCGTTGGATTGCGCATTCAGTTCTGAGCTCTCGCCGTTACCAGGAAGGTCAAACCGGACGCATCGGAGTCCAAGAGCTGCCCACCGTCGTGACCATTCAACCCACAGGCGTGCGGGTCCTACATGGTCAATAACGCCAGCATTTAGGAACACAATAATAGGGAATGAATCGTCCGTTAAATCTCTTCCAATTTTGGTGTTGTCTTCAGAATCTGTTATAATCCCGAAAAGTTCTCCAGCTGCCAGAGATATCGGGTATTCTATCACTGGGGCGCCGTGCTCATTTTCTGAGACGATGGCGCGTGTGCAGTGTTCTCGGCGCACGGGAAGGAGGTTTGCGGACGCAGTGGCCGAGAGCCACGTAACGATCTTCTGGAGGTCGGCCTCGGGGATCTTGGCAGCGAAGGGCTCAACATCGACCAGAGAACTCTGACCATCGACGGTTCCCCATGTGACGTGGGGAAGGGATAGACGCTCGGCTATCGACTGGTCTACCCTTCGATCTACACGCGCCAGTACCAGCACTCTTGAGGCGAGTAGTCCAATCGTTTTGTCGATTCGGAGTCCACTAAGGTCGTTCACAGTGTCCGGACCAAATAGCATTCCCAGGGTCTCGACGGCACCATCGCTTCGAGCCGGGCGGTGGATAACCCTAGAGGAAAGGAGTTGTTGCTGGCGAAGGAATGCACGGCCCGATGAGCATGGATCCCACAACACGAGGCTGTCGACTGGTAGCGAGGTTTCGTCGAGGCTGGAAGCCGCTAGCGTGCCGCCCATGCGGAGTCCAACGATGCCGATCCGGAGGCCGAGTTCGTGGATGAACCGGATGGCATGGTGGACGCTCGCTTTCCATGCATTTACCCGGTCTGGGTCACCGTTCCAGCCCGACGAGTTGCCGGTTCCCTCATAGTCGAATCGTAAGGCGACCATGCCTGCGTTTGCGACGAGGTCCGCGAGTCGCCGAAGCGCCGGACCTGCCGACACTGCTTCGACAGAAAGGGAGGGGCATAGCACGATCCCGACCGCTGCCTGGCCGGATGGGGGGAGGTGAAGCCATCCGAAGAGCCGTCGTTCGGGCGGACCGAACCACAGCGGTTGGCGAGTCAACTTGTCATGTTCACTCTTGTAACTGCGGCTGTATTCTTGCAGCATCTTCGATACCTCGTTGTCAGTCGCAACCGGTTGGAGCAGGGACGCGTAAGGCACGCGATCGTATTCGGTCGTGCGGTCCCTCGAACTGCGACGCCCCGTCTCAAGAGGCTCCTGTGATCCTACAGGAGGAAAGGTAGGGCGTAGTTCCTAGTGTGTTCTAAACCGAAGTTCCCCCCACGGTCTCGGGCGATTTCGCTGGCTACCAGGC
>JAJZKA010000109.1 GCA_021809805.1 Actinomycetes bacterium | reverse complement strand
AGCTACGTCGATCACCGTCACGCGCTACGGCACCACCCAGGAGCTGCCGGCGCGCCTGGTCGGGGCGTTGCCCGGTGACGACCTTGCGCTGATTCGGATCGAAGGAGCGAAGGACCTCCCCACGGTTAGCCTCGGCTCGTCGGCCAGCACGCCCGTTGGGGCTTCGGTCGTAGCGGTCGGGAACGCACTCGGCCTGTCGGCCGGCACCCCGACGGTAACCGAAGGGATCGTCTCTGCCGAAGGGCGGTCCGTCACCACCGCAGAGGCTGGGCGAAGCGTCACCCTCGAAGGCCTGTTCCAGACCGACGCGGCGATCAACCCAGGCAACTCTGGCGGCCCCCTGTTCGACAGCGTAGGGGCGGTGATCGGGATCAACACGGTGGGAACCGACTCGGCGCAAGGGATCGGCTTTGCCATCCCGATCGACCACGCAAAGGCGCTGCTCAGCGAACTTCGCCACGGTGGCACCACTGGTGCACCGACCGCCTATCTCGGGATCAGCGGACTGCGTCTCACCCCTGCACTGCGAGACGCCTACGGGCTCACCCCACGTGCGGGGGTGGTGGTGGCGAAGGTGGTCCCCGGCTCGCCTGCAGAGTCGGCAGGGCTTATCCCCGGGGACGTGATCGTTGCGATCGACGGCACGACGATTAGTGACACCGTCGAGCTCGGCCAGCTGGTGCAGGCGGCCAAGGTAGGAGAGCGGCTCCATCTCCAGGTGGTGCGTGGCGCGACGACGACGAGTGTGACGCTGACCCTCGGCGCGGCTCCTCTCGGGGGGTGAGCGGCCGCAGGCTAACACCTGAGTCGTAGGGTTGCTCTCGCGGTGATCGTCACTCCCAGCAAGCCTGAAGTCCCGCGTTAGGTTGGGTCCTGCGCCTAACACACGGAGTTTCCGCGTAGCCGAACATGAGTTCGACAGCTAGCCGGATGAGGGAGGGTAAATCGACCTCTTCGGCCGTGACCACGGGTTGGTGATCGGCGGCCCACTCACGGGCTGCCCGGCTCTCCTGCCTCATCGTGGAAGGCGCGCCGTGGCGGCGGGCCGCGGTGCCGATGCCGAGCGGTGCGGGCGGCCCCTGGGCGCGGCCAGGTTCGTGCAGCTGAGACGCAGCCAGACCCGCTGTCATCGGTCTATGCCGATGATGCCGTTTGTGACCGTTACCAGCGAGGCGGTCGCCATGTTCCGGGGCCTCTCGGACCGGCCCGGCTTGCGGTTCTTCAGCACCTCGCCGCGCACGGCGAGCACCGGGTCACCGACCTTGTCGAGCAAGCCGGCCTCGCGCGAAGCACCGTCAGCGACCATCTTGCCTGCCCGCGCGACTGCAGGCTCGTCCAGACGCGTCCCGACGGCTGCGTGACGTACTATTCCCAAGCCCGGCCGGAGCTTATCGACCTGCTCCGTGCGGCCGAGGGCCTGCTGGCCGCTGCCAGGCACACCATCGCGTGGGTGTGCTCACCTGATTAGGCCATGAGTAGGCCCCATTTCTGACGTTCCGGCTCATCTGAGTCGCACCAACCCGAGACCGCGACCGAGACCACGAGGGTGCCGGCCACCTCGGCGTCGTGCGGGGATGGCTGCAGAACCGCAGCAGGGGTCGCGGGGCACGGCCCAGCGGTCCGCAAGGTCCTGTGGCTGTCGGTCCTGTCGCTGCCGTCGATGACCGGCGAGGGACCGCTGGGCCTGCTGGCGGGCATCCAGGCCAACGGCATGAGCCTGGTCGGCTGGGCGCTGGGCTTGGTCATCGAGGGCTGGCGAGCGACATCATCATCTGGCGCTTCACGGGCAACCGGCGCCTGTCGGAGAACTCCGAGCGACGGCGCAGAAGGCCGTAGCGGTCTCTTCTGGCTGCTGGCGCCCCACATCACGGTGGAGGCGGTGCGTGACCTGCTCGTGATCCACGAGGTTAGCATCACCACCCTGGAGGTCATCGTGACCGCCGCGAGCTTGCTGGTCATGCCAGCCGCTCGGCATCGCCAAGACCCGCCTGGCACGGCACTTGAACAGCAACGCGACCGCGGGCGAACGCACCCAGAAGCGGCTGTGCGCCGTGCAGGCACTATCTGTCCTGGTAGGTCTGGGCCTCCATGCCGCGACTGGCGTCGTCTGGGTGGCTCCGGTCATCGCGCTGCTGCTCGCCGCTTGGGCCGTCCGTGAGGGCCGCGAAGCCTGGCGGGGCGAGGACTGCTGTTGAGCCCGTCACGGTACGACGCGAACCGGCGGGCGCGGGTTCGTCGGGGCGGGTCCGGGTGGTGTCGTCGGACCGGCACTGCGTTGCCATCGTCGCCGAGCTCAGCGCTGGGCCGTACCCGTAGGCGCTCGAGCCGGCCGAACAGCTACCCCCACTTGGCGCCGAGTGCCGTCCAGCCCTCCAGCGTGCCGCCGCGCGAGAGCAGGGCTTCCTCGCACGCGTTGACGGCCCGTCGCAAGTCGGGTTCGTCCCCCGGGGTCGCGAGCAGGCTGACGTAGGCAACCATCAGCCCGGGCACTCGAGCGCCCGCCTTGTAGACGAGGCAGGCAAAGCTGTGCGCGGGGAAGACCTGTCCGGCTGCGCCGCCCAGGAGCTTGCGGTCCTTGCTGAGCCAGGTGGTGAGCGCGCTGCGGCCGGTGTCGGCGCCGCTCAGGTGCAGGAACGGCTTGCGGCCACCTGTGCGCTCAGCGCCCCGAGCTCCGCGGTTGCGAAGTGACGCGGCCCGGCATCGAGCGGGCAGGTCTCGCCGCGCCGGCGCGCCGGGCACGCACCCGTGTCCCGCTCGGTTCGGTCGCACCGCCCGACATTGCTGCCGGGCGATGACCTTGTCGGGAACCCTTGCGGTCTTGCTCGGCCCTTCTCGGTATTGGCTGTGCGACGACCCTCGGGCAAGAAGAACGCACGTCGCTACGGAAGTCGTGGCAGAGCTTCCGGAAACTGCCTGGCGTCTAGCCGAAGCGTTCGCCTCCTTGGAGGGGAGATCGTCGATGAAGTAGGCCCGCAGCATCTTGTACTGGAGGGTGGCGTTGACCGGCTCTCGGAACGCCCGCTCGATCGTCAAGCGCGCCAGCTGGGTCCGCCACGAGGTTTCGCCGGGACGAGCACGAGGCGAACCTCGCCGACGCGTTCGACGGCTCGGCTGAGCGCCCGGGCGTTGCGGCCGCGAACCAAGGTTCGCAGCCCAGCCACTTTGGTTCTGAGCGGGAGCACGACGGTGAGCTCGCCGTTGGCGTCGCGTCGGGCGGAAAGCCACTGCGAAAGAGCGGAGCTGAGGTCACGATCCGGGCAAGGAAGGTTCACCAGGTCCACGTCGAGGCCGAGCGCCGCCCAGGAGTCGGCGAGCCGGCGGGCGGCGGCGTGATCGGTTTCCACGTGCACGGCGACGATGTCGGCCTGATGGTCACCGGGGCCGAGCGGATCGAGAGCCCGGGCGTAGCGTAACGCATCGGCCACGCCCGCGTGGAGCTCCTCCACAAGGACCACCACCTGATGATGTGCGCGCATGGGGGCGCGTAGCTCTTCGGCAGAGGCCACCAGTCGAGCCCGCTCGGCGACGCTGCTGCGCCGGTGCCGTTCGAGCGCCAGCGCGCCGGCAGGGATGGCGAGCAGGACGATCCAGGCGCCGGCAGTGAACTTGGTCGTAGCAACTACGACAGCCACCACAGAGGTGGTAAGCGCGCCAGCGCCATTGGCCGCAGCGCCCCACCGCCAGCCACTCTGACGGTGGGCGAGGTGGTGGCGGACCATGCCCACCTGGCTCAACGTGAACGAGACGAACACCCCGAGGGCGTAGAGGGGGATGAGGCCGTCCACCGAGGCGTCGAAGACCACCAGGATCGCCATCGACGTTCCGGCTACGAGCATGATTCCCGATGAGTGGACGAGCCGGTGGCCGCGGCGTGAGAGCAGAGAGGGAAGCGAGCGATCCTCGGCCATCACCGCGGCCAGCCGGGGGAAGTCGGCGAAGGCGGTGTTGGCTGCGAGCACGAGGATCGCCGCGGTCAGCGCCTGGAGCACGAGCCAGGCGGCGTCGCCGACCGCAGACGGGCCGAACACCGCTCTCGCCAGCTGGCTGAGGACCGTCTGGTCGGATTCGGGCACGGTATGCAAGCTGAGCGCCAGCGTCGACACGCCGAGGAACAGCGCGCCGAGCGTGGCGGCCATGATGACCAACGTCGACCTCGCGTTGCGCGATTCGGGAGGGCGGAACGCCCCGACACCGTTGGAAATGGCCTCGACCCCGGTGAGTGCCGACCCGCCGCTCGAAAAAGCGCGCAGCACCAGCCACGCGGTTGCCGCGCCGGTGAGCGACGTGGCGGCAGGGAGTGCTCGAGGGGTGGGGGTGACGGTGCCGGTAACTACGCCGATGAGGCCGGCGATCACCAACGCCGCAAGGACGAGGAGAAAGCCGTAGACCGGTACGGCGAACAGTCGTGCGGACTCTCGCAGCCCCCTCAGGTTCGCATACGCGATCACCCCGACCGCACCGAGCGCGATTGGCACTCTCAAGGAATAAAGGGTCGGCACCGCCGAGTAGATCGCCGCCACACCGGCGGCTACTGAAACCGAAGCGGTGAGCACGTAGTCGATGCCGAGCGCCGCCCCGGCTACCTGGGCGGGGAACCGGCCGAGGTTCTCCCTACTCACCGTGTAGGCACCACCCCCTCCTGGGTAGGCGGCAATGGTCTGGCGGTAGCTGACGACGAGAAGGACCAGCACTCCCAGCACTGCGACGCTGACCGGCAGCACCAGGCCGAAGGCGGCTGCACCGAGAACGGGCACCAGCACCCGGAGGATCTCCTCGGTAGCGTAGGCAACCGAGGAAAGATTGTCGGAGGCAAACACTGCCAGGGCACTCGGGCGCCCGAGGCGCTCGACGGCAATTCTGTCGCTCGACAACGCAGGGCCCAAGGCCAGGCGCTTGACCCGAAGGCCGAGTGGTGGGGTCGCCACATCGACGTTGTCTCCAAGACCCTCGCGTGAAAGGTCGTGGCGTCGGCTCGCGGACTTCACGATCTGGACGCCAGCTGTCCCGTCGGCAGGCGATCGTTGGGTCTCGTCTCCATCCCTGCTCCTTCATGTGGTCGACACCGTGATGATCGAACAGTGTCCGCATGGCAGAGCGACGCAGGCGCGGTGAAGTCCAGATGATGATCCAGCCAGTCCGAGCGCGCCGGCGGCACCGACCAACAAGGCACGATGTGCGTCCACCTTCATCGTGCCTCCATCTGGGCTGCGCTGGTCTTGCATCGCCTGACAGTTGACTGGAGGCGCCGCAGCGAGCGTCGCTCGGTGCGCAACGAGCCCGACAGGAGGTAACGCGATGCGCGCGATCACCAACGTGGTGAAGGCCGGCCTCCTGTTCGCAGTGCTTCCCGCGGGCCTGGCCGGCCTTGGTTCGCTACTGGCGAGACGGAGCGGAAGTGGTGTCGGCCTCGTGCTTGGTCTGGGGCTGGTGGCGGTCACGTGGTGGTCCTCGGATCGCCTTGCCGTGCGTTTCGCGGGGGCGAAGGCGCTTCGGACCGACGAGTACCCCTGGCTTTGGGAACAGCTCCAAACACTGGCGACGCGATCGGGGATGGTGGTATCAGGCCTTTACCTGTCACCGAGCCCACAGCCCAACGCCTTTGCCACTGGGAGTAGCCCCCGACACGCAGTTGTCGTGCTCACCGAAGGGTTGGTACACCTACTCGAGCCGACCGAGGTGCAGGCAGTGCTCGCCCACGAGCTCGCCCACGTCTGCCACCGCGACACGCTGCTCACCTCGGTGTCCGCGGCTCTCGCGACAGCGATCTCTCCTGTCGCGCCCCTGGCGCCCTTGGGTCCCAACGGAGGATCTGGCGACGATCAGGAGCGCCCTCGGGTGGCGTCGCTTGTCGTCTCCACCCTTTTCGCCCCGGTCGGGGCGGGGCTGCTCCAGCTGACGTTGGCGCGTTCGCGCGCGGTCGCCGCCGACCGGTTCGCGGGCGAGCTCATAGGTACCCGTTATTCCCTGGCGGCTGCATTGCAGCGCATCGACGGCTACGCCCGGAGGCTTCCTCTGCTGCTCCCGCCCGCGCAGGCACAGGCGTGGATCGTGAGTCCGCTTCGCGGCGGAGGATTGACAGCGCGCATGTTCTCGACCCACCCGCCGCTCGCAGAGCGGATTGCACGCCTGCGGGACCTCGACGGAATCGTCGACAACCGAGACAGCGCCGTGATCCGGCGCTCCAGAACCTCACGATCGAACTGCGGCTGGTCCGGACTCGGCCGGGCGCCGCGCTGCACGTCGACTCAGGCGGGGAGGGACAACGCGCGCGCTCACGCTCGTCTGTTGCCGTCGTTCACTCAGTGCACTGCGGCCATCGCTGTCGGTGCTGCACTCGGGATCACGAGCCGCGTTGCTGACAGCCTGGCGGTGCCGTTCCAAGCGGCGGCCGAAGCGGGCGGCCCGTGGCTTGTCGTCGCGTTCGCGATCGGCGCCCTCACATCTCGGCTCCGCGATGGCGCAATGCTGGGGGCCACCACTCTTGTCTGTGCCACCGCCACATACTACGGCTACATCGAGGTTGTCCAAAATGGTGCTGGGCGGGGGTCCCAGGTGCTGGTCGCGCTGCTGTGGACGACGATTGGGATCGGGGCAGGTGCGCTCTTCGGCGCGCTTGGCTGCGTTTGGAGGAAGCCATCGATCCGGATACGGGTTCGCGCCGTTGCTGTGAGCTTCCTCACCGGAGCGCTCGTGGGTGAGGGCGTCGTGCTGGCGGCGCACACCAGCCAGGACGGTGCGGCGTGGCTCGTGGCATCGGTCGCCGAACTGGGCCTTGGTCTGGCGGCGCCGTGGCTGCTGTTGCGCTCCAAGCAGCTCCTGGCGACGGCGACCGGGCTCGGCGTCCTTGGGCCGGCCGCGATGATCGTGGCGGTGCTGCTCGGGGCGCTAGCCGGTTGGGCGACCCACTGAGCCGTAGCGTACCCATGGCCTGCCATGGCCTGCCGTCAGTGATCGTCGAGTCGCCGTTATCGAGGTCCAACTCGACGAGACCCCGAGGCATCACATCGGCTGGCTCTCCACGCGGTCTTCACACCGGGACGACGCCCTGTCCACGACGACCGGCTTGGCTGGAGCTATGCCGACGTGGCCGAAGAGCAGACCTTTGACACGCCTTCGCTTCGAAACATTTGCCTGTTGCCCGCACACCGTCCGCGGCCAAACGGCGAGCCTCGAAGCGATCATCAGGTCACGCCCGGTCGACAAGGAGTCACGGTGCATGTGCCGCTAGCACTCTGGGTGGGTGTAAGCGCAGTCATCGTCGTGCTCATTTTCTTGGACCTGCTCGACGAGCGCCGCAACGGGAGCAGAGAGCTCCGACGCGCCGCCACTGCATCGGCAGTTTGGATCCTCGCCGCGCTGATGTTCGGGGGCGCGGTGTGGCTCTGGGCGGGCGCAAGCTGGGCCGGACAGTACTTCGCTGGGTACCTGACCGAGAAAGCGTTGTCGGTCGACAACCTGTTCGTCTTCGCGGTCATTCTCGACGCATTGGCGGTGCCCAAGACGGCACGTCAACGTGTCCTTCGCTGGGGAGTGATCGGGGCACTCGTCGCACGAGGAGCTCTGATCCTTGGCGGAGTGAGCCTGCTTGACCACTTCTGGTGGGCATCGTATTTTCTCGGCGCGTTGGTGGTGATCACCGGCGCACGCCTTTTGAGACGAGGGCACGCCACCGCGGCCGGAGGCGAGAGTCGGCCTCTGCGGGTCCTGAAGAGGCACCTGGCAATGGAAGCGCAACCTGTCTCATCGCGCTTTTTCGTACGTCGCCGGGGAAGCGGTCGCTTCTTGTTGCATGCCACGCCTTTGCTGGTGGCGCTCGTCGTCATCGAGGCGACTGACATCGCTTTCGCGCTCGATTCGGTGCCGGCAGTGCTGAGCCTCACCAAGGAACCGTTCTTGGTCTTCACCTCGAACGCGTTCGCCGTGCTCGGGCTTCGTGCGCTCTACTTCGTCCTTGAGGGCGTGCTCGATCGCCTGCGCTATCTTAACGTCGGCCTGGCCGTCATCTTGGTACTCGTCGGCACCAAGATGTTGGTCGCGCAGCTATGGGCTGCACCCCTGTGGATGGCGCTTGGCGCGATCGGGCTCACCCTGGCCGTCACGGTCGCCGCCTCGCTGGTACGCCCCGCCGACCCGACGCCCCGCCCTATAGTTGCGGCTGGTCCAGCATCTTCCCAAGAAGCTGACCTGGTCTTTCTCGGAACATCCCCAGCGCTCGAGACGTCTGGTAGATCGGTGTCCAGCGACTCGGGCGAAAGAGCGCCCGGGGGCGAGGATCTCGGCAAGCATTGCCACTTTCTCCATCTTCCCTCCACGCCTCCTTCACCTGTGCTGCGGCGCAACCTGGTTGATTGAGATCATGAGCTGGATCCTCGACAGTCTCGCCACTATTCCCGCCCCAGCCGCCTATGCACTTGTCGGCGGCCTAGCCTTCGGGGAGGCGGTGTTCCTCCTCGGGTTCATCCTCCCCGGAGAGACTGCCGTCGTGCTTGGCGGGGTGATCGCCAGCCAGGGGCGGGTGTCACTGCCCGTGATGATCGCAATCGTTGCGTCGGGTGCGGTCCTGGGCGACTCGCTCAGCTATGAGATCGGACGTCGCTTCGGTCCCGGGCTCCTGTCCCGGCCTTGGTTTGCCCGTCGCGAGCAATCCGTCCACGCCGTCAAGCGTCTCATGGCCCGTTGGGGAGCGTTGGCGGTCGTCGCCGGCAGGTTCACCGCGTACATCCGCCCGCTCGTGCCGGCCCTCGCCGGAGCAGTCGGGATGCCCTATCGCCGCTTCCTTGTTGCAAACGCTGTTGGAGCCGTTACCTGGGCAGCTGCTTTCAGCGCCCTCGGCTACGGGTTGGGAGATGCATACTCGAAGGCTACTGGCCCCGTGCAGTGGGGCAGCCTTGGCGTCCTCGTCTTCGGGGCTGCGGGCATGGTGGTCGTGCACTGGCACCACCGGCACTCCAGTAACCGACATCTTCTACTGACGACCTCACTACACCCGGTGGATTCAGAAGCCAGTCGGGACATCCCGTCAATGGAGATGATCGACGCAGAGAGCCCATCTAGATGTCGAGCGGACGTCGGGGACTGCAGCCAGCCTGGGGAGTCCAGCACGACCCTGCCGCAGGCACATGCGTTGACGTCTCAAGAGTTAATCCTTTCGCCAGAGCGCTCGCTCCTTCACCTGGCCCCTGGACCTTGTGTCGAGATCTGGAGCATCCGATGACCCCCCAGATCTTTGCCGCCCCGGGCCAAATCGAAATCGGTGTACACAATACAATCAGCCTGGGTGGGGCCACCTTCAATATTGACACCATCGCGGCGTCACTGCTGGCCGGGATCATCGTAGTTGGATTCGGCCTTTACGTCCGGATACGGGCCACTGACGGTGTGCCGCACCGGACGCAGTTGGCGTGGGAGATGTTGGTCACTACCACCGAGCGCCATTTCGAACGCACGGTCGGCTCCACCGGACGGAAGGTCGTCCCGCTCGCCATCAGCCTGTTCGCGTTCATATTGATCGCCAATTGGCTCGAGCTCGTCCCGTCCGGGTCGCCGAAGTCCCTACCACCTCCGACTGGCGACATCAATCTCACCGTAGCTCTCGCCGGGCTCGTCATTCTTATGGTGCATGGCGCGTCACTGCGGGCACGGGGACTGCGCGGCTACCTGCGCCACTATCTTCGCCCGTCGCCATGGCTGCTCCCGATCAACTTCATCGAAGAGATGGCCAAGCCGGTCACGTTGGCGCTCCGCCTGTTCGGCAATGTCTTCGCTGGAGCCGTGGTGGCGGCACTCATCCTCGATCTGCTCCCGCCGCACCTCGCTTCGATACCGTTGCTGTTCTGGAAACTCTTCGCCATGTGCGTCGCCGTCGTCCAAGCCTTCCTCTTCGCGCTACTCACCATCTTGTACTTCCAGACTGCGCTAAAGCCCGACGAGGAACCATCGTCCGAAGAAGGACACGCTGCCGAACATGCCGGCACCGACACGCCAGTCTCACCAGCGTCCCAGGGGTCGGTGTCCATCCACACATCCTCAGTTCCACCAGAGAGGTAACACTAATGTTCACATCCGCCAACTTTCTCGTACCGAATGCCACTGTCCTTGTCGAGATCGGGGTGTTTGCTGCTGTGCTCGGCGTTGTCGCGCGCTTCGTTCTCCCACGCTTGCGGGCAGCAATGGACCACCGCCAAGAGGAGATTCGCTCCGCGATCGAGGCAACTCAGCGAGCCCGCCAGCTCCTTAAAACTGCCGAGCTCGATTACGAGACCAGGCTTAGCGATGCCCGCAGGCAAGCGAGCGCTATTATTGAGTCTGCTCGGCGCGTCGGCGCGTATCTCCAAGCAGAAGCACGCAAGCAGGCGAAAGAAGAACACGACCGGATCGTTGCTCGAGCCCAATGGGACATCGACCAGGCAACTGCCGTCGCCCGTGATCAACTGCAACAGGAACCAGAAGATTGGACATCGACGCAATCACATTAACCGACCGGGTCGTGAGCCCGCCATGAAAATGAGACAATGCCCGATATTCTCCGTCGATCTGTGGAGTAACAGCGACCGGTATACGCCGTATGGATCGGCACCGACGATCTCAAGGAGAGAACGATGGCTTGGCTGATCCTTGTCGCCGCAGGGCTATTCGAGGCCGGGTTCGCCGTGCTCCTCAAGCTCAGTCACAGCTTCACCCGTCTCTGGCCCACCGCCGGCTTCGCCGTCTGTGCGCTGTTGAGCTTTGGTCTCCTCACCCTCGCTCTGCGGCGTCTCGACGTTGGCACTGCCTACGCGGCCTGGACCGGGATCGGTTCGGTCGGCGTGGTGGCCGTCGGGATGCTCCTCCTGGGGGAGAGCGTCTCGACGCTCAAACTCGTGTCGATCGCGCTCGTCGTTGCCGGGGTCATCGGCCTCAACCTCACGGGTTCAACGGCTCCGTGAACGGCCCCGCCGCCCCAGGACTGAGAAGAGCGGTGTCCTCGCCCACCAATGGGGGTGACGACGTACAAAGCGGTCAGGGTGTCCAGGGCGCGGTGGTCGGAGCTGGTTGCGATCTACGGGATCGGCGGCCTTCCCGGCCGGCCCTGCGCGCCCACCAGCCGCCAGCCACGACCACTACCCCGGGCACATTCGTCAAGACCCAGCCCGGCGACGTCATCGCCGTCGACGTGCACACCTTCCACGCATCTGTGGGCGGGACGGACCGCTCGCCTGGGCGATCGAGTACCTGGCCGAACCAACCAGCGACGACGAACGAGACCGGGTCATGCGCTCGATGGCCGACAGCTTCGAGCAGGCCTGCCAGGGCTTCGAACGAAGCCGCTACCCGTAAGGCGAGGCTGGATCGCCAGGCCCCGACGCGCCGAGGTCGGCTGGTAGGCAAACCCTCCAGGCAGCGACGAGACGGCGGTCCGCCTCGGAGAGCGTCTGGGGAGAGCCTGGCGTCATCGGTCGGTCGCTCACGGCCGGGGCTCGGCCTTCCACAACAGCCGGGCGGCCAGATGGTGCGAGCCTTTAACCAGCAGCGTCCCATGTCCGCCCGGGTCGACGGTGGAGAAGCAAAACAATTTCAGCACTGCCTGCTCGGGCGAGGTGACGTGGTGCCGGAACCAGCCGCCCTCGATATGCCAGTCGTCGCCGTAACCAGGCACGTCGAAGCCTGGGAAGGTCACCGGCCACCAGTCCATCTGGACCGGGCATTGCGAACGGGCTACCGCGGCGACGCCCGCGTGTCCGTCACCGGACCAGCCCACCCACAGCCGAAGCGGCCTCGATCGCCAGAACGCACACCGGAACCAGGCAACCCTGTCGGCCAACCAATGCGGATCGAATGACGACCCTGGATCGCGCGGGACACGACCGCAAAGCACCCCGGAACTCAGCGGGGCCTCGGGGCGCTCGGGTCGGCGTCCGTCGCTCTTGGCGCCCGCCTCCGGCGCCCTGACCGTCGAGATCTCGTTGATCAGTGCAGTGCATATGCATGCCCTGTGCGCGCACGCGCAAGACCACCTCGCCGGGCCACCTCGACGCACCCGTCGCCGCGGAACCCCAGATCACCGACCACATCTCACCGCGCACACCGTGCATGCGCATGCAGTGTTGATAAGGCCCCGAGAAATCCACCCGAGAAACTCCCATCTCCGACGGGCGCCGCAACGAGAAACCGCTGGTCAGGCGCCTGCACCCCTGCGCGAAGTGCGCGCCTGACCAGCGGTCGTGGTGGCGGGGGCGGGATGTGAACCTGCGACCTCGGGGGTGACGAACCCCGCGAGCTGACCAGGGTGCTCCACGCCGCGTCGTTGGCGCCAGGCTAGTCCGCGGACAGACGAGGAGGCGAGAGCGGTTTTCAGGGCACCACCAGCCAGGCTCTCGGGCGAGCGTTTCAGGGGGGTGGGGTCGGGAGTGTCCCCTATGCCGGAAGCGCCGGTAGACAGCACGGAAGGACAACCCACCATGACC
>JAJZKA010000004.1 GCA_021809805.1 Actinomycetes bacterium | reverse complement strand
CGCACCGCTCGGCGGCAACGACGTCGGGCGACCCTGCGAGCTGGCACCTGGGCCGGCTGGCGCACCTGCAGCAGAAGACCCGCGCCGTCCGGTGCCCCCAGCACCGTTCGCAGCGCCCTTCGCACCGCCGCCCGCCGGTGCGGCGGGAGAAGCAACGCCGGCGCCGCGGCGGTCCGCAGCGGCGGCACCGGCCGCAGCGGCAGTGTCGCTCGCGTCGCTCGCAGAGTCCTCTGCAGAGGTGGCGGCCGAGCGCCGCGTCGGCGAGCTCATCCCTGACGGAGCGCCGGGAGACCCCGCGCCCATCGGGGCGGCGGAGGCAGCACGTGGGTCGTCGTCGAAGCGGTCCGAGTCGTCGTAGCCGCCGTCGTCAGTGGGCGGGGGAGCGTCGCCGACCGGAGCCCCAGCAGACGCCGCGGCGGGGGAGTTCGGGACGGCGGCCGCTTCGCCGCCCTCGGTGCCACTCGTGCCGGCAGCCGCGGCTGACTGGCCGTCCATCTCGCCGGCGACGTGCGCGGCACCGTTCTTGGCAGCGTCCGCCACGGTGCTCGCCCCAGCGGTCGCAGCGCAACCGGCGGCGCTCGCTGCCCCAGAGGCCGCCGCACCACCGGCTGTCGCGCGGTCGGTAGCCGCCGCGCGCTTCGGGTCGACACCGGAGGCACCCTTGGTAGCGCCACCCTTGCCATTCGGGGGGGCGGCCGGCGCCGCGCCGTTGCCGCTCGCCGAGGCTGCCTGAGCGCCCATGCGAGCACGCACGACCTTGGCGCCGGCGACCGCGGCACCCGCCATCCCGCCGGCGGCGAAGCCGGACGTCGAGGCCTTTCCGAAGCTCGGACCCGACGAGCCCGTCGCTGCCGCGGCGTCGGCCATCTTGGCGTGCTGCTGACCGCCGGCGTGGCCGCCACGGATGGCGCCCGAGACGCTCTGGCGGAGGTGTCCACCAAGGGCGTGAGCGGCGCCGTGTTCCATCGCCATCGGGACGAGGCGGAGCGCCATCGGGAGGGAGAAGGCACCGATGTAGAGGAAGGCCAGCCACTCGAAGAAGTCGGTGAGCGAGCCGCCGCCGATGAAGCTCTCGAAGGAGGCGATCGACGCCACGAGTACGACGGCGAGGATCAGCTGGCTGACGGCGATCGAGAGGAAGATCTCCCACATGCGCTTCAGCCAGCCCCACGTGCCCTGGTAGAAGAGGCCCGCGATCCCGAGGGGGAAGAAAAGGATCACGAGGAAGATCAGGGCCTCTCGGATCGCCATCTCGATGACGACGCCGATGAGCGCGATCGCCGCGAGGAAGAGGCCGATCACGGTGAACAGCGGACCGAGCGTCCACGTGCCGGTGATGTTCTGCACCGTCGCCGAGGTGACCGTCGGGATCGAGCTCCCGGAGATGGTCACGATGTAGTGCGAGGCGACGTTGATGACGTCGATGACGCTTTGCGCGATGTAGAGCGGGACACCGGCGAAGAGGGCGACGGTGGCGACCACGCCACCAGCGACCTGCTTGGCCATCGCCGAGGTGTTGCCGCGCACCACGTTGGCGATCAGGCCGACGAAGAAGATGATGAGGCCGATGAGGATGGCGAGGTTCTCCATCCCGTGCCACGGCCCAGCGAACCAGCTGCGCACCGAGGCACCCTGCGCGGCGGTGTAGGCGGTCTGGGTGACGACCGGGAGCGTCCCGGTCGTGATGGCGTTCATCCCGGCGGTGAAGAGACCGGCGACCGCAGAGGACTCGCCAACCACGATCCAGTTCGTGATGGCGGTGACGATCGACTGGCCGATGTCACCCGTCACGCTGCCGAGACCGGGGAGCGTGGCGGCGAGCGGGTGAACGAATGCCGTCAGGTGCGCGCGCACCGGCGCTGTGAAGTGCGCGCGCACCGGGGGGAGAACGCTGCGCAGAGGCGTCGCCGAAAGCGCGCGCACAGCGAGGGACGAAGGGTGCATCGAGGGGTGCTCCTAACGATGGGCAGAGGGGTGGTCCGCCGGCGGCGCGACTGCACGAGACAGCCGCGCCGCCGCCGTGGGGACGACGCTGCTCACCCGTTCGTGGCAGCGGTCGTGCCGACCCAGTTGACGAGACCGATGGCGACGCCGTCGAGCAGCGCAGTGACGAGCCCACCGAGGACGAGCTGCTTGCCGATGTGGCTTCCGCGGGAGTTCTCCTTGGCCGCCCCGAAGGACCACAGCACGGCACCGAGGACAACGGCGCCGGCGGCGAGGACGAAGCCGATCCCCTGCAGGCTCGAGATGAGCGAGAGGAGGGTCGACACACCCGGGATGCCGGTGGCGTTCCCGACCGGCGTGTTGATGGTCTGCGAGGCGCCCGTGCCGGTACCGATCGTGAGCCCGCCGCCCGCCGCCGGCGTGGTGGGCGTGGTGGCGGTCGTGGCCTGAACGAAGGCCGTGAGGTACGCGCTGTGCACGAGCGTCCCCGTGTGGATGACGGTCGCGCGAGCCGGCTCCAAGAGCCCCGTCCGCACCGCCTCGAGCAGTCCGGTCTTCATCTGTCACCTCCCTGCCTGGCGAGGGCTCTCCTCGTCGGCGCAGGAAGAGTGACGACGTGACCTCTCACGGATCTTCCATCGCCAGGTCGCAGCGCATTTCGGGAGCGTCGAGAGGTGCGCGAGAGGCCGCAGGGAAGGCGCGCGGCCAGGACCTCTCCGCCGCGCCGGAGGCCTCGTAGAGCGCACGGAAGAACCGCAGACGGCGGCTGGTGGGCTTCCCACAGCCCGCCGGAGTCGCCCGAAATGGGCGAGTCGGCCGACAGGCGGCCGGAAAGGGCTTCCGAACTATTCCACTCGCACCGCCCCCGACGTCCAACGGTGCCTCTCGGGGCGCCTCGCAGGTCGTCGTGGCCTCCGGGTCTGGCGAGGGAAGTCCAGGTCAGCCACCTTCCCTGCCCGCTGAGAGGTCGTCATGGCACGGCGGAGAGGTCCGCAAAGGGGTGGGGTCCCGCCCTTGGAAATCCCCTTTGACCAGGGAATGTCAGATCGGGGAGAGGTCAACCCGCGACCTTCATCGTCATGCAAACGACGACCCCGGCAGGCGACGACGTGGAGGTCGAGAGCCTCCCGGACGCCCCTCTCTCAAACGTGACCATACTCACCGGTGCAATGGCGAGAGCCGACCGTGCGCGGTGGGCCGAGTACGCCAGCTGCGCGAATCTCGGCAACGACGCGTGGTTCAACGGGCGCCCGACGAAGCGCCTCCGCGAGGCCTGCGAGGCGTGCCCGGTGCACAACACGTGCCTCGCCTACGCCCTGTGCAACGAGGCGACTCTGGCGGGCTGCAGAGCCGGGTTCTGGGCCGGGACTCTCCCGGGTGCGCGTGACGCCTTGGCGCGAGGAAGAAGCGCCTCTGACCTCGCTATGTCGCTGTGCGACGCGCTGGTCGAGGACGGTCTCATCCGCACGCCCCAGCGTCACCAGAGCGCCTCCTGATGAGCGTCGTCGCGACCTTCGAGTCGCAGTCTTCATGGGCCCAGAGCGTGCAACTGCGAGGCCAGGATCTCCGCGGCGCCGCTCTCCGCGGGGCCGACCTGACCGGCGCTCGCCTCGACGGAGCCCTTCTCGACGGAGCGGATCTGCGGGGTGCAGCCCTCGCGCGCGCGTCTGCGGTCGGCGCGTCGTTCGCACGTGCTCGGCTCGTCTCCGCGACGGTCCTCCGGAGCACGATGACACGGGCCTCGTTCGACGATGCCGACCTGTCCGACGCGGTCTTCGGGGGGAGCGACTTCGACGGGGCCACGCTCCGGCACGCCACTGTCGCTCGCACGCAATTCTCGTCCTGCAGGCTGCACTACGCCACGCTCGCCGGCGCCGTGGTCGCCGGCATGAGGCTCGTCGATTGCCATGGGTTCGGCGTCACCGTGGCTGGCGCCGTCGGGACGGCTCCGCTGGTCTCTGGTTGCGACTTCCGTGGCGCCGTACTCCACGACCGAGAACACGGCGGCGTGTCATTCCCTGCGGCTCGCTGGGAGGACGTTGACCTCAGGTTCGCTCGATCGGGAATGGAGCCGCTGCACCCGTCGAGCCCACCCCGCTCGGGAGCGGGCATTGCTCCGGGGGGATGCCTCATCGGCGTTCGCCTTGACGCCTCCTTGCTCGCCGGTTCCGACTTCAGCGGCGTCGCCTTTGCCGACGTGTCCGCTCGCTGGGCCGACCTTCGTCGCCCGGACTTCGTCGCCGCGTACATCCACGACCTGGATCTCACCCGGACCGTCCACGCCGGCGCCGAGCTCGCGCTTACCCGTGGTGGCCCGCCGGCGGGCCTTGATGCTCCCGCCACGGTTGAGGAGGCCCGCCCGCGCCATGAACGCGGTCTCGCGCTCATCGGCAGCACGGGCGATAGCCATCGGTTTTGGGAATCGGCACCGGGCGGACATGAACTCGCCCCGATCACACCTCTTGGCAGCGTCGCAGAGCAGCGTCGCGGCGAGTGACACAGACGGCCGCCATGTCACTCGCGGGATACCTTCGGGCCATGAAGAAGACCCACCGCGCGGACGAGCTCGCCGGGCTTCTCTCGGCCACTCTGACCGATCCGGCGACTGCCGCCTTGCCGGCGGGGGCGCTGCGGAGTCTCCTCGCGATCCGCTTGCTCGCCTGGCCGGGGATTGTCGTCGGCGACGATCTCTGCGCGCTGCTATCCCGGGGCGCGCCGGAGACGACCACGGCCGAGGCCATGGCGGACTCAATCGAGGTGCTCGTGGCCTCCGGACTCGTGCGCTCGGTGGTCGCCGGGTCGTCTCGTCAGCTCGTCTGTGCGGCGGTCCCTGGACTGGTGCCGGATGACGATGCTCCGCCGGCTGAGTACAACGACGGTCGGCTATCGGGGGCCGAGCGGACCGCCTATGCCGACGCCATTGACCTCATACCTGGCGAGCGTCAGCGCGTTCGGTGCTGCGTCTGCCTGAGCGGCCACTCCGTCGAGTGGATCGCGGCTCCTGACGATGCCGGCATGGGCTACGTCGTCGGGAGAGGGCTGGAGCTCTGGGACGCGGCTTTGGTTAGCCGACTCGGATGGCTCCCACCCGACGCGGAGGAGATGCCTCCAGCCGCAGCGGTCTGCCGAGGCTGTGCACTCGAGGTCCTTGTGCCACAACTCGCGGCCGAGCGGGGCGGCGCCAGCTCGCCCGCGGAGGGGCGTCGGCTCGTTGCCGCTCCTGACACGGGCGCCATTCGACGCGTCTTCGACGCGTGGGTCGCGGCCACGGGACGCACACAGGCGAAGCTCACCGACTCCCGCCGGCGGGCGATCGCGAGGGCCCTTCGCGACTACAGCGAGCGCGACCTCATCGACGCTGTCGGCGCGTGGAAACGCGACGCCTTCTACGCGGGGCGCAACGACCGACGCACGGTCTACAACGACATCGAGCTCATCCTGCGCGACGCGCGTCGGATCGAACACTTCCTCTTCCTGGCGCGGCAGGACACCGGGATAGCGACGGCGAGCCCCTCGTCCGCGGAGGCGTGGGCGGCAGGATCGAGGCGCGCATGAGCCGCCAGACGGTGAGCGACTTGCTTGCCACACTCCAAGTCGGTGACGCTCCCAACCCCGAGCCCTGCGGGCGCGTCGTCGGGCTACCCACGCGGTTCGCCGATGCGGATGTCGCCGCCTTGCGTGCCGGCTTCGGGCGTGCCGAGATGGCGCTCCTGGACGATGCGGTGCGGTGGGTAGATGCCCCGTCGGGGACGCTCTTCCTTGAAGGTCCTGTGGGCTTCGGTAAGACGACCCTCGCTGCCGCTTTGTTGCGGCGTTACGTCGCCGCTCGGCCCGTGGACGCTCACTTCGCTTCGACGGTCAAGGTGCTCAATCCGTACGCGACCGGCGAAGCGGACTTCACGTTGCTCGAGCGGGCTTCCCTGTTGGTGCTCGACGACCTCTTGTACCTCGTGGACGGCGATCTCTCGGCGCGCGAGCTTTCCCGCCTCTACCGCCTGTTGAACGAGCGATGGGCCAACCGACGGCCCACGATCGTCACGATGAACGCGGATCGCGCTGAGCTCGAGCGACGACTGGCGCCATCCCCGCCTGGCGACCGCAGGATCATCGAGCGGCTCTGTGACGACTGCATCGAGCTTCAACTTGTCGGCGCGTCTCGGAGGACGGCGAAGTGACCCTCGTCGAGGCGCCACGGACGGAAGGATCTCGCTCCCCGAGCCACGAGGCCGAACGGCGACTCGTCGGCGCAGCGATCTCCGACAGAACGCTGCGGCTTGAGGCCCTGGGTCTCGTCGAGCCAACGCAGTTCACCAACGCGGTCCTCTCCACGACCTGGGGTGCGATCAGAGACCTCGAGTGCGCCGGCCGACCGGTCGAAGTGGTGGCACTGGCAGACCAGCTCGCCGTAGCGGGGGTAGAGGGCGACGTCATCTCTCGGCTACGTAGCCTTCCGCAAGAGGCGACGCTCGATGACATCCGCTCGTGGGCAGCCGTCGTCGCGGATCACGCGGTTCGCCGTGACGCGCGTGGGCAGCTGCTCGAGGCCTGCGGCCGGCTGGTGGAGGGCAGAGATCTCGTCTCGGTGGAGCGCCGCCTGGAGTCAGCCTTGTCGCTCCTCCTTGGAGTCGATGACTCGCGCCGGCGCGGGCCGGTTCTCGCGTCGGAAGCGATGGACAATGCCGTCGCCGCGCACGGCATAAGTTCACCGATCGCGTCGCTCGGATACCCGTCGCTCGACGACGCTGTCCTCACGCTTCGCACCAGCCTCGTCGTTCTCGGCGGCCGACCTTCGATGGGGAAGACGTCGCTCGCTCTCGGGTGCGCGCTTCGCGTCGCTCGCAGCGGCGCCCCGGCGCTCTTCTTCTCGAGCGAGATGAGCGAGACCGAGCTGATCTGGCGCCTCCTCTCGATGCTGGCGCACGTCCCCTACGCGAAGCTGCTTCACGGCAAGGTCCACGCTGCCGAGATGGACCGGATTCGTCGAGCCGGCGAGGAGCTCGTCGGCCTTCCCCTCTACATCGACGACCGCACCCCACTCAGTGCCGCCTACGTCGAACTCACGGCTTCAAGGCTCCGCCAGCGTATTGGTCGGCCGCTCGGACTGGCAGTGATCGACTACGTGCAGCTGTTCGAGCAGCGAGGAGACAACCGCACAGCCGAGCTGTCCGCGGAGATGCGGCGTCTGAAGGTGATGCCCAAGCGCATCGAGACGCCGGTTCTCGCTCTGTCACAAATCAGCCGGAATGTTGAGAGCCGATCCGACAAACATCCGCGACTTGAGGACCTGAAGGACACGGGGGCCATCGAGGAGAGCGCTGATGTCGTCCTGCTCGCTTACCGCGAGGGCGCGTACAACCCCACTCCAGGTCCAGACGTGCTCGAGGTCGAAGTCGCCAAGGCGCGCAACTCGCAGCCTGGAGCGGTCGTGAGATTTGGCTGGCGAGGCGACTTCACCGACGCCATTGACCCTCAAGAGGTTTCCAGTGACTGAGCACAACCTCGTTTCCAACGAGCGTCCGACCGCCCCCGCTCTCCGAGAGGCCGTGCGCGCCGCCCGCGCCGCTACGCCGATGGGATTGCCTCTTACTGTCGAGCTCGTCCCGCGCACGTCCTGGTTCGCCTCCCTGCGCGTGTTCCTCGAGCCAAGCGAATGGGATGCGGTCCGGGTCGCGAGCCATGAAGCAGCGCAGCGCCGTTGCGAGATATGCGGCTTTGGGGACGGCAAGCTCCACGCTCTGGAGGTGTGGGAGTACAACGACATCGCGCTGACGCAGACCCTCTTGCGGGTCGTCTCGCTCTGCGCGCCGTGCTACGGCGTAAAGACGATCAGTGCCGAGGTCGACGCGGCCCGAGGAGAGGCGGCTCTGCGCCACCTCGCAACTGTGAACGGGTGGTCGCTCGGCGACACTCGGCAGCATCTCGTCGACGCCGTACGCCTGTGGTCAACGCGATCTGAGGCCACCTGGTCGCTTGATCTCTCGGTCCTCGGAATCACCGTCACAGATGAGCGAATCGCTCGAGCGATGGAGCGCTTCCACAGCAGCGAAATGGCGTCGACGTCTTGGCCGTCGCAGGCGGCGCAGGCCAGTGACACGGAAGTGTCGCAGACCCTCTCTAGTGTCACTGTCGACACCGACACCGCGGCCAATCAGAAGGTAGACTACGAACAGGGTGTGACAGTGGCGGTGAGCTGCGATGACGACGAAGCCAGCAGGCCTGAGCTGACGGAGGCACCAGTGGACGAGCCGAACACCCCTCTCGCAACGGCTGACGCCGGCGGCGCCGCGGACTCCGCACTGTCGCAGACGACCGACGGGGAGGATGACTTCGCTTTCGACGACGACCCCGCCTTCGACGAGATCGACTACGAAGACGACGACAACGCGTTCGACTTTGAGGAGTCGGAGCCGAGGCGGCTCGGTCTTGGACTGAAGCTCCCGCGACCGAGAGGGCGCCGGCGGCGCGGCATCGTCATCGGTGCAGCAGCGGTGGTTGTGCTACTCATCGTCGTCGGCGGGCTCGCCATGGCAAGCCACCGTCGGGCGCCGGCATCCGCGGCCACCGGTGCCACAACGTCGGTGAAGACGGTCTCGGTCGCGAGCGTGTGCACAGACCTCCACAGCATCGAGGCGATTCCTCTCCGGGGGGCAACGGGAGGAGCGGTCACAGCGCCCCTCGGTCACGACATAGCGGTGCTTGCGTACCTCGCTCGCATCAACCAGCTGGACCCGACAGCGCGCAACGCGTCCGAGGCCGCTACCAACGCCCGAACGATTCTCGGCCGTGTCGGCGACGACCCGGCGCGCACGGTAGGGGCGCAGCGCACCGAACTCATCGCCGACGCGCAGGTGCTCACCAAGGCGGCGGTCACCCTCGGCCACTGGGCCGGGCACGCCTGCAAGTAGCTATTCGTGACGGTGGGAGGAGGAACGGTGACGAAGGTTGAACACCTCATCACAGCGGCAGCGCTAGTAGCTACGGTCGCTGGCGTCACCTTCTCCACGCCGGCGACGGTGGGGGCGTCGACCAGGCCACAGCCGCTGTCCGCATGCGCCGGTAACCAGGTGGTCGCGCAGGGCCAAGCCTGGTCGAACGGCCCAGGGTCCATTGCCTACTCCCCAGGGCACGCAGCCGAGCCCTTCACCGTCACGACAGCGTTTGGCTGCGCTCCCGAGGGCCTGGAGGGCGAACCGACGATCGGGTTGCCGGTGACGGCTCGGATCACCGAGGGCGAGCGCTTCGTCCACCTTGTCGGGGCCACCACGAAGACGCAGGGAGCGACCGGCCTCGCCACCTTCCACCTCCTGACTTCAGGGGACGGAGCGTGGGCAGTGACACTCTCGACCCACTACCCCCGGGCCGATGCTGTTTGCGGGGTGGTCGACTGTGCGGTGGTCGTGCGCGGCGCTGCCGTCGACCCCGGCGGGGCGCCGAAGTCGGCCGGGAGCAAGCTGCCGACACAGTGTGCGCCCTACGGGGGCGTGATCAACGACCCCGCCCTTGTCTCCCCGGTCCTGGGCCCACCGAAGCGAGACGGGATCGCCACCATCGCGTACAACTGCACGCCCACCCTCGCGGTCGGCACAGGTCCCGACGCAGACGGCGGCGAAGGCGGGGCCGTAGGCGCATTGGTGATCGCGCGGGTGACGTCTGGCAAGTCGGTGGTCCGCATCGTCAGCGCGACACATCTTCGTCAGGGTGGCGCACGGGGCACCGCAGCATTCCGGGTTGAGCCTCTCCGCCCTGGGCGCTTCACGGTCACCTTCACGACCACGAACGCGGGCATGGTCCACGTCTGCCTGAACGCGCACCCGGCGAACCCCGGGTGCGCGTTCGCTTGGAACGGGACAGTTGCACGATGACTCCCAGCCCCCGCACTCGAGAACGACAGGACACGTCCATGTCAGATACGCCGGTAGTCGCATCCTTCGTCAAGGAGACGCGCGACCGCCACCGCCACGTGCTCAGCCGAGTCGCCACCGGTATTGCCATCGGAGCGGTGGCGCTTGGCGCCGCAGCCTGTAGCTCGACACCAAGCTCCGCACCGCACGCCGAAACGACGAAGACCGGACATGCTGCGTCCCCGACCACGGGGCACCCGACTACCACCGTCGCGACTCCGGGGACCGCCGCATCGCCTCCCACGACGGCGCCGCGATCGGGACACCACGGACGCTCGAGCGGTGGCACCCCAGATAAGACCTCACCGACTGGCGGGACGAGTGCGCCGTCAAAGAGCGGCGCGACAGAGAAGCGGACGTCCCCGCCCGAGACAACCGTGCCCCGGGTCAAGGTGACCCCCGTGCCGGTCAACACCACGCCCGACGGGGCAGGCGACGGGGCGTCTCCCGACAACCGGGGCGTGTACGTCGGCTCGAGTCTCGGCATCCCCGGCAGCCAACTCGCCAAGACAGGTCAGCTGGAGCTGCGTCAGATGGTCTACGACGCGAAAGAGGACGACATCGCGATCACGGAGTGGCTGGCAGGCGACCCCGGCTCGTCGCTCTCCGCTGTGGAGGACTCGGCGACGTCGCGGCTCGTCTCCTACTACCAAAAGCTGAAGTCTTCTTGGGCGAGTAAGGGCGAGCGGGACGTTGAGACCGTGAAGACAACAGGCATCCTCCCGGCGAGTGTGGCCTTCGCCAACTACAACCCCTACGCCGTCATGCAGAACGGCAAGCCCATGGCAACGGCGTTTCAGGGCGCCGTCGAGTTCCGCGCCTGTGACACCGGCAGCATTGTGTCAACGTCGACCGGCAAGCCTGTCAGCGCCTCGGCGGCCGCGCACGACTGGGAGCAGGTCACGCTCACGGTCGACGCTCCGCCAGCGGCTAACGGCATCCCGAGCGGATGGAAGATCGCTGGTTTCCACTCAACGCAGCAGGGGCCGTGTTGATCCGCGCACGGTGCGTCGTTGTCGCAGTCCTCTCCGTTCTGCTGTTCGCCGCCCTATCCCCAGCCAACGCATTCGCTGACGGCGGAACCGGGGGGTCCAGCGGGGGAGGTGGCTCGAGCTCGTGCACCGAGAGCGCTAGCGGCCTCAGCTGCTCGAGCTCCATCACGGAGTCGAGCGCCCCGGGCACGTCCGGGACATCCGGGAACCCCGGCGGATCGACGACCGGTGGCGGCGGCACTCCGCCGCCTACAAACTGCTCCGCAGACGAGTGGACAAGCACGCCGACGACGCTGCCAGGGAGCGTCCCCGGTCTTCAGATCAGCTTCATGGTGCACGTCGTGTACGACACGCCAGGTGGCGTCTCCGGAACCGAAGGCCAAGATGAGATCGCACAGTGCCTCGCCTACTACGGCGTCGACACGACGACGAGCACGGCGGACTGCGGCGCGGACGGCGCAAACGACAATATGAGCGTCTGCCAATACCTCGTCACGTACACAATCCAAGTCACTCCGCCCCAACCGCCGAGCAGTGGCAGCGGCCAGCCTTACACGCTCAATGACCCCAGTTACCTTGAGCAGGCAGCGGCGCCCACGACGCTCGGCGGCTCGATCCCCAAGATCGAAGACTTCGGACTGAGCTGCCCTGGGCAGGGGACGGGGCCGTGTTACACCTACGCCAACTATCCGACGCAGTTGGAGGCCGCTTCGGTCCAACCGACAATCACGAACACCTACGGCGGTGGACAGACGATTGGCGATGAAACCGTTGACGTGCAGACTGTGATCACGTTGACCCTAGATGGCTACCAGTGGTGCGCAGGCTCCGCCGCCGGAACGGGTGCCTGCAACGGGACGGATCCCTCGAGCGCCGAGAACGGCGTGTTGGAGTGCTCGACCTCTCAGAACGTGTTGCTTCCCGGTGCTGATGACCGCACCCTCACGCCGTCTCAGGCGTGCCTCATCACCTTCTACGGGATCAGCCCGGCCGGAGGTTGGCCGCTCGAGGTTCGCACCATATGGAACGGCAGCGCCGTCACGACGGTGACGATCAACGGCACCGTGGTGCCAGATGAGGGCGCAAGCCTCAACGTCAGCCAAGCCGCGGGGGACCCGGTCGTCAGTGCCTGGAGCGCTGCAGAGCCTGCCTACGTGGGAGGAGCCGAAGCCGTGAACTGCCAACAGGGGGTGTCATGCTGAGCCGAACTCCCGCAACGAGCGACTCGAACACAGGCGTGGGGGACACCAGGTATCTCCTGCTGTCGCCTCGTCCCGTCGGGGCTAGCGAGTCCGGCGAGCGCCAAGCAATCTCCAATCCGGCGTCCGATGCCGTTACAGAGCGGGCGGCGGCCGCAGCTATCTCGCTCCTGGCCCCGCCGGCGCAGGCCCCGGCAGCTCCGGCGTACGTAGCCGAACCGCGGACTGAGCTCCCTCTCGGCGGCCGCTACTGCCACAGCTGCTATGCGCCGATCGCCTGCGACCGGGCACGCTGCCCCGAGTGCCATGCTCTCGTGTGGAGCTTCGCTCGCCGGCGCGCCATGATCGCGGTTGCCGCGGTCCTCGGCCCGGTTACTTGGCTGCTCACGCCCCATCGCGGCGGGATCGGACGTTTCCTTCGGACGCTTGGGCTCGCCTTCCTCGTGGGAGTGCTCGGCCAGTCGTTCGGACTCGCCCTAGCGCAGGAGCTCGCGCACCGCTACCCGCACGACGCCGGCCTGCATGGCTTCGTCGGGCTCGTGGCCGTCGCTGCCATGGTAGGGACGTTGTACGTGACCCACATCCGCTCTGTATGGCTTCGCTACAGGGAGCCCCGGTGGTGGTCAGCGCAGCCGTCGGCCGAGCAGCGAGCCGCCGAGCGAGCCTGGTCTCGCTCGTAGCCCCGTCCGTCCGTCCGGGGCCACTACGCGGTGCGGAGGGGCGACACAGTCGCGTGAGCAGCTGCCGAGTGCGTGGCACGACTGCTCTCGAGAGACGGGAGGGTTGCTGCCCACGCGACCCGGCGTACCTGCCCAATGTCGGGGATCTCGAGACTCCTGGCCCCGACCTTCCATGTCTGCGCCGCCGGCGGGTTGTCGACCATGAACAGCGTGACGAGCCCCTCCTTGGCACGGGCCGCAACCACAACCTCATCGGCCGCAAGACCACCAATCTCCTCCGCGACGAGCAGAACCGTGAGAGGACGAGTCCCATCGGCCGAACCGCCGGCGCCCGTACGTGTGTCCTCGATGTAGGTGATCAGCTCGCCGACGTTACGAAGAGGTCGACGCAGCTCGCCGGCGCTTACCCCGCTGAAGGAACCGTACACAGCGAGCTCTACGTCCTGACACCAAGGGGCCGCCTGAAGCTGGCGGAGCCACTCGATGGCGACCACGGTCCGATCTTCCACAGATCCCTCGAACGCAATGGCTTCACGCGATGCAAGATCGACGAACACCAGCCCGTCGCGATCCCGGCCGGCGCACACGAGGGCGATGGTTGTCAGAAGGTCGCCGGTCGTCAGAACGACTGGTCGCGAGACGACAGAGCGCCGACCACGCGGGTGGGCAGTATCTGGAGCGGCCGCGACTTCCAAGGCAGTGGGCGAGACATGGATTGCCGAGACGGGCAACCGCGGACTCGACGCAGCACTGAGGAAGGCATGCAGATCGGCGAGGAGTTCCTTGCTCTCGTCGACTAGAACGGGAGACAGCGAGGGCCTGCGAGGTCGGACCCAACGGTGCTCGCTCAGGCGCTGAAGCGACGGGGCGATCGTCGCATTCACCGCCGCCATGTTCGCTAGCGCCCACAGAATCACCATCCCCACGTCGACGCCGCGGCCGAGAGCGACTACGGCCGGTGACTCTCGTCCTGCGCTGAGGAGGTGACCGAGAGCGAGCCAGGCGCCGACCGCTAAGCCCGGTACGGCGACGAGCCAGAGCACGAATGCGAAGCGCCGCAGACGAATGAGTCTCTGCATCACGCCGCTTTCTGGTAGTCGATGACCAGTTGATACGAGACGTTGCTCGGCGTTGCTCCGGGCTCGTCCACCGTTACCGAGCACGCTCCGCCCGGCGAGTTCACGGTCACATAGAGGCCCGACTCGCCGGCCTGTGTAGCGGACGCTCCGCCGCAGTCGACGGAGATCGACAGATTGGCGGTCCCGCCCCACGTGGCCGTTATCGATAGCGCACCCGGTGCTGGGTCGAGCGACATATTGGCGGAGTACAGCGGCCCCGACAGGGATCCGTCGTCGACGCTCTGTACGGCGGAGCTCGCGGGTCCAGGCGCCTGGGTGCTGGTGGTCGTGGTGTTTCGGGCGGGTGGCGCAGTCGTCGTCGTTGAGGGGTGGGACGGAGGGACTGTTGTCGTTGGAGGCTTCCGCGGAGTGGTAGTGGTCGGCGCCGGACGACGGCGGGGCACCGTCGTTGTCGTCGAGGGCCTCGGACGCGGCTCGGTCGTGGTGATCGGTGCGGTCGTGGTCGTCGTGGTGGACGGTGTAGTCGTGGTCGTCGTGGTGGACGGTGTAGTCGTCGTCGATGGAACCGGGCGACGCGAGAGAGGCTCGGTCGTGGTGATCGGTGCGGTCGTGGTCGTCGTGGTCGGCGGCGGCGGCGGCTGTGTCGACGCGGAGTCAAGGCCGCGCCGGTGGCGCTCCCCAGGCGTCACTCGGTGACCGCGGGCAATCGGTGCGGTAGTGGTCGTTGCAGCAGCGCGTGGGGGAGGACGGCGACGGCTCTTCGCTCTTGGCTGCGTCGTTGTGGGCGTGACGGTTGTCGTTGTGGCTGTGGAGGTGGACGTTGAGGGGATTGCGGTGGTTGCGGCCGGAGTGGGCCGGCGAGAGCTAGCCGATGACGTGGGGAGTGAGCGGACTTCTCCGGCGCCGATGATCCCGACGAGCGCAAGTGCGAGGCAGATGGTTCCGCCCGTCAGAAGCAGATGCACGCTGCTGCGCGTGGGACGCCCTTCTGGCGGCTCTCCATTGACGCTCATACCTGGAGGCTAACCCTGTGACACTACGCCGCCCATGGCGTGTCACTCGCTTAGCCAGCGGCAGCCGCGGCGGACTCCTCGAGGAGTGCTTCGACCTCCGGTCCGACCGGGACGTCGGGAATCTGGTGCCGGTACTCCTCAACGAGGCGGCGGGCGGTCGGCATGTCGTCGATCTTGGATGTCAGTTCGATGTCTCGCGCAAGGAACCACTGCATCTCCGGATAGAGGCCGCGGCCTCGCCTGGTCACGCGCCGGGCTGCGACGAGGTCGCCTCGATCCAACAGCGCCTTGATGGAGCGATCGAAGACGGCAGTGATCGCTGCATCGAACTGCCCGACCTGGTCGTACAGGAGGTCCCATTCGTCGAGCCCCGCGTCTGCCAGTGGAACGCCACGGACTAGGTCGACGGCAGCGACGACGTCGTCGGCGGCGCCCGAAATAGACAGGCTTTTGAACTCGGCAAAATCGGTTCGGACGACCGCATCGTTGAAGCTCGTTCGCCCGGACCCGCGCAAGAATAGATCTGCGCCCTCGCCGCCGCCGAGCAACGACCGAAGGCGCCACATGAGCTTGTCGAGGCGCCCGAAGTCACTCCACGTCCTGCCAGGCCACAGGACGTCCGCGAGAATGTCGTTGTCGATGCCCGAGCCGTGCAATGCCAGAAACGCCATGCAGCGCCGCTCGAGAGGGGACATCGTGACGGATTCGCCGTCGACCTTCACCGTGAACGGCCCGAGCAGCTCCACGCGCACCTTGATCCGGTTGCCCTCCGTCGTCCCGTCCTCGACCCGCTGCGGGACAGCGGGCACGATCTCGGTGGCGAGATCGTCGAGCGGGAAGGTCTCGCGGATCTCGGCCTGAGCGATGGTCTCGCGCACCAGTTCGACGTGGCGCTCCGGGAGCGCAGTGGGCCGTATCGAGCCAATGCCAGGGACGTCGAGCCACTCACGGCCCAGCGCCCACCGCTGCGCTCCATCGGGCGCGTCCGCCAAGAAGATGACCACGATCCCACGCCCAGCACGAGCTGCATGGCACAGCTCGGCGGAGAGAAGGCCACCAACGGGGTCAGCGCACACCACGACCGTGCACCCGTCCAGCGTGCCCGCAGCGCGGGCTGCCTGCGCGGTTGTCCCGCGACTCGTGCTGATGGCCTCGTCAGCCCGTGAGCGCTCATGCTCTGCCAGAACCAGGAGGTCGCCGGCGTCTTCGACACTCTGGACTCGATCGTCCGTCGCAACAACATCGAGATCACCGAAGACGTAGACCGAGGTCAAGGTCGACCACGGCATCCAGGTGAGCTCGGTGACGATCGCGCGAGCGATGTCCCTTACCTGTTCACGCGGACCCTCGACGGCGACCGCGCCCTGCTCCTCGAGGTTGACGAGGACACTGCCGCGCTGATCCTCGCCGATGGAGACGAGAGCAGGGAGTGTCGGGAGGGTCGAGCGGCGCTGAGGAGCGTCTACGGGCCGCTGGATTCCGAAGCCAGCGCTTGTGCGGAAGAACGGCTTGGCCAGTTCCGTGCCTGGAGCCACGACGAGCTCGATCCCGCGCTCGACCGCGCGCACTGCCAGCAGTGGCGGGCTGCCCACCAGGTCGAGATGTCCGATCAGCGCCTCGATATCGCGCACAAGGGCCTCGGGGTGTCCGCGGCGAAGGTCCTTCTCTGCCCTCGCGAGATCGTCCGAGGTGGACACCCCTATCTCACCAGGGAGCAGCTCCGCACGCCGCCGGCGCCGGCGCCTATCCAGTGCAACGAGTAGCCCTCCGGCTAGGAGCGCGCCCGTACCCAGCACGCTGGCGAAGTCCGCCAGGTCTGAACCACGGCTGGAGGAGCTCATCGGGGCGGGCGAGGGCTTCGCGACCGTGGTGGGCGGCTTCGGCGGGATCGCCGGCGTCGATGGCTCGGGCAAGTTGAGCTTGGGCGCGAGCTCCTGCGGCAACGCCGGGGCGCGAGCTACCGAAGGCGCGGCCGGGGCAACGTCAACGTGCGGAAGCGCTGGGCTCGGGAGCAGCGCGTCCGGGAGGGCCGTCTCCGGAGAAGCGCCGCCTATCGCTGGCGTCAACTCAGACGGCAGCAGCGGCGCGCCGGACGGCGCCGCAACGCGGGCACTCGCAGTTTCGGGCGCGGCCGCGGCAGGGGCGAGGTCACTAGGCAGCTCATCGGACGGTCGGCCCGCACGGGGGGTCGCCGCTGCAGGCACTGACCCGTCTATCGGAGTGAGGAGCCAGGCGGGCAACTCGACTGGCGTCTCCTCAGGTGGGCTCTGGACCGAGGCCGCCCGCGGAGCTGCCATGACGGCCGGGACGGGGATCGGCGCGCTCGTCGCAGCGACTGCGGGGATCTTCAACGTCCAGCCGACCTCGATGAGGGACGGGTTGGAGAACTGCTCCCCCTCCTCCATCCAGTCATAGGCGTTCGCCCGCCAGATCGAGTGCCACGCCTCCGGATCCCCGAAGTGCGCTTCGGCGATGCTCCATAGCGTGTCCCCTGGCTTCACGACGTAGTCCACACTGGCTTGCGGTGCAACGTGTCGCACTAAGGCGCTGGCGGTTGCCGCAGGCCGGTGCATCGCCGACGCAGGCACGGTCGATGCATAGCTCGCCCCGTGGCTGGCGAAGCTGAGGAGGGGAACGAAGATCAGAGCGCCGAGGAACTGCGTCGGGCCGAGGAGCGGGATTCTCCGTCCCTCCCGACCGGCGACCATCAGAACAGCCTGGACAGCCATCCCAGCGATGAGCCACAACCAGAAGAGCCACCCAATCTCGGCCAGGAAGTGAGGCCAGTCACCGTTGGGGATGTGCGTGGTGATGAGCGTCTCCAGGTGGTGGCCACCAGGCAGCGAGCGGGGGATCGGGTTGCCGCCAAAGTGGAGCAGCGCTACCGGAGCAGCGAATGCGATCCCCAGGATCGTGAGCAGACTCGCGAGCGCGACAGCAGCGCTCCCCGCCGTGCGTCTCGTACTAGCCATCACCGCGCCTCGCGTGCTCGTCAACCGTCAGACCTCCTCGAATCGTAGGTGACACCCGTTCGTCCGACTGTCACTCGTCTCCGCCGCCCGGCGGGGGTCGCTGCCGGCATGGAACTACACCGCGAGGCGAGCCGGAGCCTCGTGCAGCGCCGGAGCCTCGTGCAGCGCCGGCCCGGAAGATGTGCCGGTCGGAAGTGGACCCCAGCTGAATTCGGCGAAAGGGCTAACCACGTCGCCCTCGGCCTGAAGCCCGTCGGCGAGTCGACGGAGAACCATTCCCGCCGACTTGAAGATGGCGTCGCCTCGCTGGGCCTCGAGCATGTCGGCCGTCGATAGGAGTCGCGCTGCCGTTGAGCACGTCTCCGGCAGCGCCAGCCCGTCGGGGTCGATGAGGAGCGCGGAGACAGCATTCTCAAGGACTGCGGCACCGTCGAGGTCACCCTGAGCGTGGGCCTCGTCGATTGCCTCGAGCAGCAATTCACCTACAAGAATCGCCTGCGCTTCGTTCGTAAACTCCACTGTCGGCCTCCCCTCTGTGCTCCCGTATTGAGCATGAGCATCGCTGGGACCGAGAGCGTTATGGCAGTGGGTGCCGCGCAAGACGTTGCGCGACCCGGGCGACGTGATCGGCTCGGGCGCGCACCGAAGCGGCAACGCCCCGGACCTGCCGCGTCAGCAGGGCAGGCACGTCGTGGACCGGGATGCTGGGAAGGCGCAGGTGGTGGCTGAAAGCCGGAGCCGCCGGGGGGCGGAACCCGATGACGACCACGTAGAAGAGCACGATGATCGCCGGATAGAGGACTCCACGAATGCGCCGCTCGCGGCGCTGTTCTCGCTTCCGCTCGTCCTCCTCCCGCATGCCGCCGACAATCTTGCCGCCGACAATGTGCCGGACGAAGGGCCAGCCGAACGCACAACCACCGGTCACGATGTCCTCGAGATCGTGACAGAGCATCCCGACCGTGATCGCTAGGCCGAACCACAGGCCTGGATGCACGAACATGGCGGCCAAGAGTCCCGCGACCGCACCGAACACATAGGAACGAAGGCTTCGCCGCATGTCGAGCAGCGCCAGCGACCGCGCCGCGAGAAAGGCGCAGATACCCTCGGCCACGCCCCAGCTGACAGGGCCGCCCACGACGGCAAGCAGCGCGACACCGCCGAAAGCAACGGCGACGGGCCACGAGTGGAGCGCCCAGCGGTGGCCGCCCGCAACGTGGCCGACGGCGGCACACACCGGCATCATCCCCGGGGCGTTAGCGATGGTCGAGTCCGGGTGATCCAGGTCGGGGGCGATCGAGCCGGCGACCGCTGCAAGCGTCGATGCTCCGTCGACCGGAATGCCGACATGCGTACCGAGGACCTCGGCAATTGCCAGGCCGCCGAGCCAGACTGCGGCGCCCGTCGCTGCATGTGTTCGGCCCATCATGAGAACGTCACGCCTCGTCGACTGGAGTTTGCGGCGGCGGTAGGAGCCCGACTCGATTTCATATCGGGAAGTCTTCTTCCGACCTGCGTCATTCGAGCCCGAGACCCGGGCGGCCGTCGCTCGCCGTCAGGTCAACGGTGGCGAGCCAGTCCGGTAGGCCGACCTTCGTCGGGCGGCAGAGCGCCGCGATCAGGTCCACCCCAGGGATTGGCGCTTCGGGCCAGGGCGTCTCGCCATCGGTGGCGACGACGATTACCTCGGGGGGCTCCCGCATCTTCAGGGCCGCGTCGATGCCCAGGCGCATGTCCGTCCCGCCGCCTTCGAGGTTCAGCTGTGCCTCGTTCCGCATGTCTTCGACCACCGAGGTCACTTCGGCGTTACAGGCAATGCCGGTGACCCGCACGCCGAGCTCATTGGCGGCAGAGCGGACCACCTTGTGCACCAGCCCGAGCTCGAGGGCGAGCTCGTCGTCGTCGACCGAAGCGGATGAGTCGACAACGAGCGCCACAACCGTCTCTCGGTGGAACTGGCCTGGGCGAGGAAGGTGTGCGGTGCTCCGTCTGTGGGGGCGCGCGTAGCTGAGTTGGGCGCCCTGGCGCTTTCGAAGACCGGTGCGGACCATCGAACGGAGCAGCTGTTGTCCGTCTACCGCCGGCAGAACGGCATCCGCCCATCGCGTGTAACGGCCTGGGACGGAGCCGCGCCCGTGCCTGCTCTCGTGGGACTTCACGTCGGAGGCGGTCCGACGGCGGATGGCATCTTTCTCGATGCTGTCAACCCCAGGGCCGAAGCCGTCGGGGCCCGACGTCTCGCCAGCGCTCGTCTCCTCCCACTCTTCGCTTTCGCCGGTAACGCCACTGCCGCCCGAGCAACTCGTCCAACTGGGTGCCGAGGGGCCATTGCCAGGCTGGGGCGACGCTGCTCCGGCGCTGCTATCAGGCTGTTGCGCCGAGCCGTTTCCCGCTGCAGCGGCCGGCTGGGCGGGCTCATCCCGGGATTCAGGCTGCGAGGCCAGCGCCTCGGATGGCGCCTCATCGTCAGGGACATGGCTTGAGTCTTCGACGCCTCGCGTGCCCTCGTTCCCTCTGCCGCTGGCGGGGCGAGCGGGAGTCTCCGAACTCTGGTCCCCGCCAGAGCCGTCCCGAGCGTGCCGTTCGCTGCTCGGCTCCCTCGAAGCCGACTGCCCGCCCCGGCCGGGCCGGGAGCCGCTCTGTGTCGGGACCTCCGCCGAGGCCTCCTCGCTCTGTCCGCTGACTCCTGAGCCGGCGCTCGGGTCGCCTTCATCCTGCGGCGTTTCCTGGTCCTGCTGCTGTGTCTCCCGTCTCCTCGCGAGCAGGTCGTAGTAGAACTCGGGGCTCAGGTTGTTGGGCGCGCCGAATGAAGCGGGGAACACCCAGTTCGTGGCTTCCCAGGTCAGCCCATCCTCGAGCAGCCCATCGTTGATTCGGGCGTCGCAGGCGCGATTCCAGGTGCTCAGCTCGCCCTTCGATGAGCCGATGCCGTTCCGCAGCCGGCGGCCCGAATCATCGCAGAGCGCGTGCTCGAGCTCGTGGAGCAGTAAAGCCGCCGTCACCTTCGTGTAGAGGTCGTCGGCCAGTTCGTCGAGCGCTGCCTGGGACTCGATCTCCCCGCCGCGACGCGCCTCGTCGGCCGCCAGCTGACGCAACGTCGTGAGGAAGTAGTCCGGATTGATATAGACCCGCCAGTGGTCATCAACCGCAGCAGTCTTGAGCCCCGGCTCCTTCGTGATGATCGGAGTGAGCGCGTAGAGCGCCGTCGCGAAGTACGGGCGCATACGGATAGCGCGGACGCGCGCCCGACCGAACTCTGCGAGCGCCTCGGCTCGCGCCCCGGGCTCGACGCCGCGGATGAGGCGCTCCTCGGAGCTCTTCATGTTCGGACGGACGCGCGCCGACGGGAGCGCGGGGGAGTGCGCTTAGGGACGTGGCTGCGAACGCGCTCACCGAGGACACCAGCGAGCAACTCTGCGAGCGCAAGATTAGACGCGCCCATGAGGTCCGCGACCCGCTCAAGGCGCTTCGCTCGGGCGACCGCATCGGCTGTGGCGACGATGCCTCGAGCGGCGTCCTCGAGTGAGTAGGGCCACCCTTCAGTCCCCTTCGCGGCGTCTGCTTCCTCCTCGATCGCAGGAAGCGCGGCACGGACCAGGCCGAGAGTGACGCCGGCGCTCCATGTCAAAGCCCCACGATCGGCAGCGCCCACGGGAACATCCAGGTGGAGGAAGTGAGTCCCGAGAGCGACCGGCAGGAATGTCTCCTCCGTCGCACCGGCTACCACTGCGATGACCTGGCCGTCGGAGGTCGGACTGCGGCGAGTCGGCCGCGTGGCGAGCATCAAGGCAGCAAGCGACTGTTGGTCGATCATGCTGCTCGTCGCCAGCCCGCACAGGACGGCGACGGCTGCGTGTTCCTCGTCCGGATCTGGGACCCCGCAGAGATCGAAGTACAACTCGACGCTGATCGAGTCGTCGGGAATCGCATACCGGGTCGACTTCGCGCCAAGAGCCTGTGCCACGAAGTCGACCATTGCAAAGCCTGTGTCCTCCTCGTTGCACCACAGAGCGATCGGCTCGCGGACAGCGACGGCGCACGTCAACGCCTGCCAAAACGCCCGCTGCTCGGGGGTTGTCATGTCAGCGACCCCGCTCAGAAAAGACGGGCTGCTGGAGCACAGGCGCCGCCAGTCCGTCGCTGAGAAATGTCGCCAGCCCGGGCGGCATCGAGAGGTCCGCGGGTTTGGTGTTGCGCAGGGGAATCAGCGCCATTGCCGCCGGGTCCGCGTGGGGAGAAAGGATCGTCAGCCCGCGCTCGCTAACGAGCCGAGCAAGATCGTCCGTCGTGACATCGATGTCCTCGGTCACGGCCACCTGAGCGACCACGTACGCGGCCTTGAGCCACAGCTGTTGCCGCTGTTCGGGGGGCTGTGACAGATCGCCGGCCGCAGCCTTCAGCATCGTGCTGATTGATGCCAGGATGCTGAGCACTTGGTCGGCCCGGGGGTAGCGCTTCACCAGCCTCGGCTGCTCGAGGATGTCTTCGATGCGCGGTAGATCTCGCTTCCGAGCAAACTGCTCGTACTCGGAGGCGAGGCCCTCGCCGAGAATTCCCGCTGCAAGCACGAACGCGACGTCGTCCTCTATGACGCCGGCGACGCGGGCCGCCTCGACCCTCATGAACATCGTCTCGCCCCAGGTGCGCTTGTTCCCCCAGCCTCGGGGGTCCTCTTCGCTCGCTGACGGCGGGGTCGACATCTTGTCGGAGTTGACCTGGAGGAAACCGGCGATCGTCGCCGCGGCCTCGAACCGAGCCGTGCTCTGGGGGTGCAGCAGCCCCTCGGGGATCTCGGGGATCGGCACCGGAGCGTGCTCGCCCAGCAGGCCCAGCGCAAACGCGTTGACGTCGTTCGTCGGCATGTCGAGATGACAGAGGCGGCTCGACAGCGCGGGCGTGAGTCCGTACGTCCCGACCCCGGGCGGGTTCCCGGCGAACACGAGACGCACTGAGCTCGGGATCTGGAGGTCGCCGATGCGGCGCGACGTGATGATGTTGAGGATGTTTCCCTGTGTCTCGGGGCGCGCAGTGGTGAGCTCGTCAACCAGCAAGATCCCGCAGTTGGCATTTACAAGATCCAGCGCCCACGATGGTGCAACGTGGGGAACGGCCACCTGGCGGTCCCGGGCGCCGGGGACACGCTGGAAGATGTTGTTCGGTGCATCGAGGTCAACGTCCTCGCTCGTCGCCTCCACGCCGACCGGTGTTCCGCCGAGATCGATGGCGTCGATCTGATTCAGAAGGATCACCTTGACAGGGACGCCGAGCTCCCGCCCGACTGCCTCGATCATCGACGACTTACCGGTCCCGGGGACGCTCCAGATCATTGGCACAATGTCGAGGGCGAGGGCGGCGCCGAGCGCTCGCTTGAAGGCGATCTCGCTCTCTCGGAACGAGCCACGCGTGGCATCGGAGCGCTTTCGATACTGCTCGCGAACGCCATCAAGTAGCTCCCCGCCGTCGGTCAGCGGACCGTCGCCGACGAAGCGCTCGCTTGGGAGCAGCCGAGGTGGACGGGGGTCGCCGGGGCGGGCAAGTGCCTGTACCCTCGCCTTCCCGTCCTCGCCGGACGCCGTCTCGAGAAAGGCCAGCTGGCCTGCGTCGTTCGTCATCACGTCCTTCCTTAGAGCGACGGGCCGAACAGCGTCTCGGCGACCGGGTCGTAAGTGTTGGCCATCTCGAAGTCGTGCTCAGGGCCCGGCAACGGGCGCAGCGGCGACGCCGGGTGCACCCGAAGATCGCGAGCCTTCGCGAACGCCGCGGTGCGGCGTCGGGCGACTGTGCCCTCCAGTTCCCCGCGCAGGGTCCGGTGTGTTCCTCGTTGCGTTGCCGTCGCCACCATCGCGGTCGCGATGTAGAGGTCGAACAGGTTCGCGTGGCCGCTGCCAGCCAGCTCAGCAAGCCGCAACTCGACTTGCTCCTGTCGCTCCTTTCGCGTCTCGCTTTTGATCCCGGCCCACACGGTCGAGACCATCTCCTCGACGGCCGGTCGCGTGCACTCTGTGTGCGCAAGCCGCCCTGCATCGACGTAGAACGCATCGACGAGGGCGATCATCTCGTGGACCGAGTCCGCCAGACCCTTGGCCCGCTCCTCAACACTCTTCGTGTGCCGCGCGGCGAGCACTCGCTCGCCGTGAAGCGCCGTCTGCCCGAGAGGCACCCGCCGGTCGGTGGTCACATTGGTGACGTAGGGGTTTGCACGGATCTTCACGCTGCCGCCGCCGTCATGGCGGGCCGTGAGGACGACCTGGGTGCCGACCTCGTATCGACCGGCAACAAGCGACTCGGCCTGAAGGTCGATCGACACGCACATGAACGCGCCGAGGTCTTCGACCGCCGCTCGCACGTTCCGAACCATTCGCCCGTTGTCATCCAGCGAGGCTGCAAGCTGGAGCCCCATGTCGAGCAGGTCCGTCGCCTGGAAAGGCTTGTAGTCCTTCCCGACGTTGCCCAGCTTGTAGGGCTGTCCGGTCTCTGGGTGACGCCGACGCACGATGTACGCGTCGGGATCTGCGACGTGCTCGGCGATCTCGGGGTCCCAGTTGTCCTCATAGAAGGTCCGGCCGAGTGACACCTCGAAGTCGAAGCCGGCAGCGCCAGCAAAGCTCGTCAGCGACTCACCGGCTGATAGACGACTGACGGCGGACCGCTCCCACGGCAGCACGGGCTCCGACAGCACGGCGGCTTCGAGATGGGGGACATCGCCGCGCATGAGCACCGAGCGAGCGCGCTCGATGCCGCCGAGGCGACGGGCCCAGGTGGCCGCCCTCAGCATTGCGGCATCGAGCTCGGTCGTCGCGGCGAGGCCCCGTCGCCCGAAGCTCACACCGTCGAGGTCCTCGCCTGCCTCGAGCCGCGCTAAGCCGACGAGCAAGCGCGACCGGATCGCCTCGTCGGCGATCGGGCGAAGCGGATACGGGAGTACGGACGGGCTTTCAGTTCGGACCGCCTCCGCCCACCGGCCGATCAGGTCGTGGCAGGGGCTATCGAAACCCATCGTCCGGTCAATCGGGTGATCCGCGCAGTCAAGTTCAGCACCGTGCGCCACCATCGTGTGCCGGAAACCGTCCTCTGACGCGTACGGAAACTGCTGCCTCTTGAGCCCGCCGGCTTCGGCCGCCGGCCGCTCTACTTCCTGGACAAACGCCATGGAGGGGACCCTAGAAACCGAGCTCTTCAATGCGGCAGGGGGTGCCACGGGGATTCGTGAGTCGGGCGGCTTGACTGTCAGATGTGACTCAGCGTGACACCGTGGGTACCGCGTGCGAGGTGACACTGCGGACCTCGCTTGTCGGACGTGCCGCCGCTACACTTTGCATGACAACCGGCATTTCGCATGCGACAGAGAGCCAGAGGAACCCCCGTGCCCAAGCGCCAAGAGCCCTGGGATGCCCCCTACACCTCCGGTCGGAGCCTGATCTCCTCGATCTCGCAGACCCTCGACGCCCTGCTCGAGCAGCCGGTCGGGATCGAGGGCTTCACCGCTCTTGGAATGACCGTCCACGTCGCGCGCCAGGTACACCGAGCGTTCGTCGTCCTCGGTCTGCTGTCCGAGGATTCGACCTGGACACCGCTGTTCGAGCGGCTCCGGAAGGCGTCGCCGGCCCAGCGCACCGCCTTACTGAAGGCCATCATCCTCGACGTGTATGCGCCGGTCTTCGAGAAGATCGGGCCGCCCCCCGTCGTGGCATCACGCTCACAGCTGCTGGCTGCCTTCTCTAGCGCCGAACCTCGCTCCCAGCGGCACCGGATGATCTTCACGTTCACGGCCCTATGTCGCTACGTCGGCTTCCTCGAGCTCGATCTAGACGACGCCGTGAACCGCCAGGCGTTCCGAATCAATATCGGGCGTCATACGGTCATCACTGCCGAGATCACCACGAACCGCTCTGCACTTAGCCCCGGCGAAGCGCTCCTGCTAGACAGCCTCACCGCCCAGCTGCTCGCCATGCAGCGCGGCGCCGCCACCACGCGCCGGCGCAGCCCCGCAGCATCCGCTGAGGGGAGCGGCAAGCCTGTTCCGATCCGAGCGGCCACCGGCTAACCGCCGGTGATGCCTGCCTCACGAATCAGGGCGGCGGGGACACCGTTGATCTCGAAGGTGCGGCGCGTGTGGCCGTTAGCCTCCGCGTAGGTTGCCGCCTCCGCCACGAAGCCACGCTCGAGGGCCTTCAGCTCGTCCGTGGTCACGCAGGACCGCCGGCGCCGTTCAAGCTCGGCAAGCTCGTCCGCGACCCGGAGGCGACGAGCGACGTTCGTGCCCTTGAGCTCCTCCCGGAGCTTGCCGATGCGCTCCTCCAGTTGCTCGCGAATGAGGTCGAAGCCTGCGGACTCGCACTCGAACAGCCATGCAAGGTACGTCTCTACCGTCGATGGCTGCTGGCGACGCCGCGACCGCTTCCGCTCTGTTGGGGGGCTCTCGGCCTCTCCGGTGGCGGCTGCTCCTGCCGAATCGCCAGCGACCGAATGCAGTGCGACCTCCGGATCCAGGTCCTCCGGTGCGTCCGCCGCGTCAGTCATCACCATCGCCTCGTTCCTCCCGAGCTCAATGTGGTGTCGTGCCTCTCGGGGGTCATTTTGCCAGGCGTGACACGGGAGGTCATTCGAGTGTCACTCGCTCGCCCTCACAGACTCGCCTCGGGCTTCGGACGAGCAACGATGTCCACCTGCGTCTCGAGAAGTGACGCAGCGATCTCATCGGCGATGATCCCAAGCGTTGCTCGCGCCTCTCCTGAGCGATCCTTGTAGGCACGCGCCTGCGGGCGTCCTCGCACCTGGACACGAGTCCCAGGGGGGAGCGACGCCTTCACGTGCTCGGCGAGCTCGCGGAAGGCGCGGATCTCCATCACGGGCAGCCTGTCGTCGTCGGCCTGAAGCGAGAAGCGAACAGTCACGTCATTCTGCTTCGTCCGGCTCGCGACCGGCTCGTCAGTGATCGTGCCCCAAACCACCCAGGGCATCGGCGATGACATAGCTGGGCCCTCCTTCTCTCGCGTGGGGTGCCGCTGCTGTGGCGCCACGACCGGGCGAGCGTTATCCGGTGGCAGCGCTCGGTCCGTCCCGCCGGCGACCTCTGCGCTGACCGCACGCGGCGCGTCGGGGGCCGTTCGGCTCCGTGGCGTGCTCCGCGACGTCCGCGGTCTCTGCGAGCCGGTGTCGTACGAAACCGCGTAGCCACCTCGTCCGGTGCGCTGCGGCGGCTCGGCGCCGCCCTGGGAGATTCCAGATGCCAGACTATGGCTCACCACCGTGTCGGCTTCGCGAGCCGAGAGGCCAGCTTGCATGGCCGCGCTCACCATTGCCGAGTGGGCCGTCGCTTCATCGAGCCAGCCCCAACCGACGCGCATGCCGACGTAGTACGAGATCGCGTTCGCTCGCTCGTTCCGGGCACCAGGCGGGCACGTCGCGACGCGACTCGCCATGTCTCCGAGCCACGTGCCCACGTGCTCGGGGCGATCCGAGATCTCGACAGGGGCCTCGTAGACGCGCGGCTTGGGACGCAGCATGTCGAGGAGGACGTCAGGGATCTCGAAGGGTCGAACGTCGTTGATGACTTCGTAGACGCCGTCCCGGCGCAGGGAGGGCGGCACCACCACGTAACCGCCCTCGCCTCGGGTATCGATACCATCACCCAAACGACTGGCCGTCGATGCAGCGGGAGCGGCGGGGTCAATGGCGAAGTAGTAGTGCCGGCCGCCCGTGGGCGTGCTGATTTGACGGGTCCGCTCAAACGCTGTCCGCAGGCCATGCTCGTCAAGGAAGGACGCGAGGGAAACATCGCCACCGTGTCGCGGGTCGATGTCGACCACAAGGAGGCCCGACGCGGTGCCGGTCGGCATCCCGATGTTCGCCGTTGGGTAACGGCGCCACCACTCGAGCACCTTGCGCGTGTCGGTGGTCGCGTCCTTGTAACCCTGACCCCCCTCGGAGCGCGGGAACAGCGGGATCTTGTCCTTACCTCGCAGGGGAAACACGGGGATTCCGTGCCGCGCATAGCTATGCGCGGCAGCAGCGAGCGGAGATGCGACGCCGCGCCGGCTGCGCGCTGAGCGACGACCAGGGGGGGCTAGTGGGTCTCTTGCGAGAGACAGAACCTCGCCCATATCTCCTCCTCCGTGCCGGGCCGGCGCGACTGCTGCGCCACGTGAATGACGAACTGAGCAAGCAACGCCACAAGCGCTGACTCTCGCGGTGAGAGTGCCGCGAGCAGGTAAGCGTTCCGCCCATCGCCCAGTGCGCACGTGACGAGCCCGCGTGCTTCCTCAACGTCGAGGTGGACGTCCCGCTCACTGTCTGCGTGCCGCTGGCTCGGGTGGACCATGCGGGGCAGTGTCGCACCGCGGCTCGCGACGCCGTAGGTGGGTGCCACGCCAGTATTTGCCGTGGTCCCTGGGCGAGTGACACCACTGTGATTCCGGGAAAGTCTCTATGTACCATGCCGTCGTGACCGCGTCTTCTTCTCCGGCTGACGCACTCGCAGGGCTCTTCCAGGTCGAGGATGCGCCGGAGGTGGGGACCGCGGGCGTTGCTGGCGATGCTGCAGACCGGGCGTATGCAATGCTCCGCGAACATCCGGCGGCGATCGCCCATTTCGACCTACCGGGTCGCCCGCCGGTTCATGCATTGCTACCCACGGGCGTCTCACCCCTTTGTGACGCCCTCGTGGCGTTGTCGGGCCAACGGCCGTACTCTCACCAGGCGCAGGCGCTTGCACTTGCCGCAGAGGGCAAGTCGTTCGTGCTCGCCACGCCCACAGCCTCCGGTAAGACGCTCTCGTTCCAGCTCGCGGTCTTGGAACGCATTAGCCGAGTCAGAGGCGGGACGGCGCTTTGCATCTACCCAATGAAGGCACTCGAGCACGACCAGCTCGCCTCATTTCGCGACCTTGAGCGGACACTCGGCCTCGATCTCGGAGTCGCCTGTTACGACGGAGACGTAGACCGCTCGCTACGCGAAGACATCAGGGCGCGCTCACGCGTGGTCTTGTCGAACGTCGCCATGCTTCATCTCGTGTTGCCTTGGCACGAGAAGTGGAGGCGCTTTTTCTCGAAGTTGCAGGTCGTTGTGGTCGATGAGGCGCATTTGCACTCAGGAATCGCAGGTGCACACGCGGCCTACGTCCTGCGCAGGATTCAACGCGTAGCGAGGTTTTACGGGGCCGACCCGCTCTTCGTGTTCGCGAGTGCGACGATCGCCAATCCCGCGGAGCACGCCTCAGCCCTCTGCGGCAAAGAAGTCGTTGCGGTGACTAACTCCGGCGCTCCGTCGCCTGTCCGCCACGTCGTCGTGCTTGACGCGACTCAGGGGTCCACGAGCTTCACCAAGTTCTGCCTCGAACCGCTTCGCGTACTCCGCAGCGTGGGCGCGCAAGGCATCGCCTTCGGGAGCTCCCGACACATGGTCGAGTATCTCTCGCACGAGGCGATCTCCGAGTTCGGGAAGTCAGTCGCCGCATACCGCTCGGGCTATGACGCGAAGGATCGACGGCTCCTCGAGCACGACCTGCGCACCGGCAAGCTGCAATTCGTCATCAGCACAAACGCGTTGGAAGTGGGCATCGACATCGGCGGCCTAGATGCGGTCATCATCGCTGGCTACCCAGGCAGCCTCTCCTCGCTCCGTCAGCAGGCGGGCCGAGTCGGGCGAGCTGGTCGCTCAGGCACCATCGTGGTCGTCCTCGGCGACGATCCGGTGTCCCGTTACCTCGCGGCGTGCCCATCGCTGCTCTTCGAGGGCGAGGTGGAACACGCGACGGTGGCACTCGAGAACCCAGGCATCGCCCGGAAGCACCTCCGCTGCACTGCAGAGGAGATCCCACTCCCTGTCGACGAGCTCCAGCAGTTTTCTCCGGTGGCCATCCCGGTAGCCCAGCAAGCGGCGCGCGATGAGGTGCTGAAACTCCGCCCCGATCGCGCGTTGGCGACCGAGGTGAAGACACGCGGAGGGTTTGCCCGGAGCTTTCGCGTGATCGGACGCTCCGAAGAGCAGGTCCGGGTACTTGCGGCACCTGACGCAGGCGGGCACGGCCAGCCTCGGCTCCTCGAAGACCTGGAATACTCGCGGGCCTTGAAAGAGGTCTACCCAGGCGCCATCTATCGCTTCCAGGGGAGGCAATACCGGGTGTCGAGCCTCGACCTCAAGTCGAAGACTGCGCGGGTCTCCTCTCACCCCGATCAGTACGCGTCCACGGAGCCGATGATCGTGAAACACCTCGAGGCCGGTGACGACTACGACGACTTCGCTGCAGCCGGGCTTCGGCTGCGTAGGAGCGCCGTTTCCATGATGGTGATGACCGTGGGCTACCGGCTGACCACTCGCGACCGCACCGCCGGCAATTCGCCCCTCGTCTCCAACGTCAGTTTGTCGCCTCTCACGTATGCGTTCCGGACTATTGGCACGGAGATCCGCTTCCCCGGATGCGACAAGGAGCTCGTTCACGTGATCGAGCACCTGGTCGCAAAGGTGGCCCCGGTCGTCGTCGGCTGCGGGTCGCGAGACGTTGAGACGACGACCGGTGGCGACTCAATGTGGGTCATCGACGCCAACGAAGGTGGCTCGGGGATAGCAGAGCAGATCCTGGAGGCGTGCGGAAACGTCCTTGAGATGGCTCTCCACCTGCTCCACGGTTGCCCGTGCGAAGGCCTCGGCTGCCCTCGCTGCGTGCTTCAGCACGGCTGCGAAGAGGACCTCCGACACATTGATCGCGATGCCGTTGCCCAGGTGCTCCGCCGGGCGATCGCAGCCGTTCCCGGTCTCGTCGCCGTAGAAGCGGCGGAGGCTCCGGAAGCGGAGAGCGCCCAGCCGGCCTGAGGCCGCGGAGTGTCCCGCTCGCCCGGGATACTGGACCGATGAGGTGGCGTTGGCCGATCGGCATATCAGTGGCATCCCTCGCCGTCAGCGCGCTAGCGGGAAGCAGCTCGGTTGCCGCGAGCAACGTAACTATCAACCCGCCCGCGAACATCCCCTCACCGACTCTGCTCGTCAGCCCTGCGACGTGCACGCTGCCCCCTGGGGCCACGAGTCTCGCTGACCTCCGCTGCGCGTCGCCGTGCCTTCCTCGCCCGGTCGTCGTCTACAACGACTCGCCCCGGTGCCCCGCTCTCGTCGTCCAAGGGATCGATCGCGAAAGGCGCGCTGAGCACCTTCGGCCGCTAGCGCTGCCGACGAACTTTGCCTCGCTCGGCGCCGGCGATCAGCTGTTCGTGCTCGTGAACCTTGAGCGGATCGCGCGAGGTGTCCCGCCTCTCGTAGGTGTGGCGGAGGCGCTGAGTCCGGCTGCGAACAGCGCTGCCGAGCGGGGCGGCGACCCGATCTTCGCGAAGAGGTACGGCGCCATCGAAGTCGCCACAGACAGCGGCGGCACGTACGCATTCGACGGCGCATGGGCCGGAGGCTCGCTGAATCCCGTTGCTGCCATCTTCGGCTGGCTGTACCAGGACGGATGGGGCGGTCCAGGAAAGACGTCCAATCTCGCATGCACGTCGTCGGCTGCATCGGGATGCTGGGCGCACCGCGACGAGCTCCTTGGTCGTGACACCGGGACCACTTGCTCCGACTGCGTGGCTGGGGTCGGCTACGCCGGGACTGCACGTGACGGCGTCCGACGGTCCTACGCGATCCTGATCGTCCGCCCGGCGGCGGCCTCTGGCCCGCTCGCCTTCTCCTGGAACGCTCAGGTCTTGGCCCACCTGTCCGCTTACGAGCGGGTGCGTGCCAGCGTCTAGCGGATCAGACGGCCGCCTTCCGGCGCGTCCGGTTCTTGTCTCGCTGGCGAGTGAGCCAATACTCCTGTAGGGGCTCGACGACCTCGCGAATGGCGTCGGCCTCAGCGTCCGTCGTGGCGAGTTCGGCGTGGATGTGCTCTAGTAGCTGGAGGGTGCGCTCGGCTACGAGACGCGACGTCTCCGAGCTCGGCCAACTGGGGCAACAGACGAGAGCGCCCGAGAGCAGATCGCGGACGCGCTCGACGTCTGTGCACCGGCAACCGGGAAGCAGCAACGCGGCGGCCGCCGTGAGCTCAGCGAATTGCTCGCGCAGCTCGGGGACGAGCGAGATATCGCTCGGGTGCTCTAACAGTCGGTTGACGCCGGTTGCCGCCGAAGCGATCCATGTCTCGACCTCAGCGGGTCCAAGACCTATCCAGTCGATCCGCCGCAGAGCCGCGGTCAGGCTGGCCACAAGCGCGTCGCGTGTCTCCACCTCGCGCATTTCGTTGACGACGTGGTTCGTCCGCCACAGCGCCTTTGCAATGGCCGTCTGCAGCCGTCGAGCGGTGGATCCCCCGACAGCTAGATCTCCGACGTCGGCTCGTGCGAGACGCCGGTGCATCACACCGACGATCCGCTGGATTTTCGCCGAGCTTTGCTCGAGCACGGCAACACGTAGCTGCTGAACACCGAGGCGCAGAGCACTCGCGAGCGCAGCGCATGAGAGCCGTGCTGGCGTTGGCGGACCGTCGCGTTCAGCGCGGGCCGGGTGAGCCGCGTCAAGCGCCTTGGCAACATGCTCACAAGTGATGACAACGTCAGCGAGGGCGGGCGCTCCGCGTCCCGACATCCAGCTCGACGGGTCCGCGTCTCCGGCGATCGCTTCTTGCACGAGTGACACTGTAACGAGCGCGTGTCACTCGTCTTCTAGGCTAGTTGTCGATGTTCGCCGACGTGGTAAACGAGGCCGTTGAGGAGCTCGATTCGGTCGAGCGCTGGTTAGCGCACGGCATCGACCCTGCTGAACGCCTCGTGTGGAAGAGCCATCGCCCGTCGCATTCGTTGAGCTTGGCGCTGCGTTGGCGGTCAGCCGGCTTCGCCTCAGCATCTGCTCTGCAATACCTCGACGCTGGCTTCGAAAGTCCAGCGGAGGTGTCTCGGTTCACGATGAGCGGCTACGGATTGCCCCGGGCAATGGCCTGGCGCTCGGCAGGAGCGCGGACGCCTGAAATCGCCGCTCAGTGGGACGCCCTCGGGTACAGCCCCGAGCTGGCGGCGCCCTGGTTCGCTGCCGGCCTTGGGTCCGCTGTCACCGCCGCCAGGGCCTGGTCGGCCGCAGGGTTCTCCCCACAGGCGGCACGCTCCCTTATCGCTCGTGGTGTAACCGACCCCCTGGAGGCGGCGGCGCAGATGGGGGCGAGACAGTGAGCAATACGACCAAGGACTCGGAAGCCAAGCTCCAGAGTCTGCCGCCGTCGGCCGTCGCGTTCTTGCGAAGCGGGCGGCAACCGTGGATGGGCAAAGCGAGCTGCGCCGGCATGGACCCGGAGATCTTCCAGCGGCCGGACGAGGTCGAGGATGCTTCGGTGTGGCCCGCAGCGGCGAAGCAGCACTGCGCGGGCTGCTGCGTGCGAGAACACTGCCTCGAATACGCGATGAAGCACCGTGATCTGACGGGAGTCTGGGGCGGCACGACAGACGAGGAACGAGCTCGCATCTCCAGCAGGGCCCGGCGGATCGTCTCCCTCTGAGCGAAGTCCGCAGATCGGGGATAACGGTAGTTATCACCGATATCGCGTAGGCTGCGCGCGTGACGGACCAGCACGACAGCGACTGCGCGGAGGCGGCCCGGGTACCTCGTGAGCTGCGATCAGCTGCTCTTGCCGACGAGTGGCTCGCAGCTACGCACGCCCTCTCCACGCCCGCCCAGCGGGCGAAGGGTAACTCGACCAGGGCTCGGCGTGGTGATCTCGAGCGTTGGGCCCGGGTCCTCGATGAGGTCATCGATCGGCCCGCCTGCGAAGCGACCGCACCCATAGTCGAGGAGCTCACCCACGAGCACGTGGCGGCTGCGATCGCACTCGCCGGCCGACTCTGGGCGCCGCCGACCGTCCGGCGCATGGTCTCCACTCTCCGGAGCTGGTGCCGATGGCTGCAGTTCACGGAGGAGCTGCTGGTTGATCCCTTCGCCGGTCCGTTGGCGCCGGCGAGCTACGAGGAGACCCTCTCGCCACCCCAGCGAAGCATCGCTCCGGCAAAGGTCGACGCAATGCTCGCTGCAGCGGCAACCCCGGCGCCGGGACGCTCGACGATGTACTGGCCGATACGTGATGTCGCGCTCTTCACCTTCATGGCTCGCACCGGTGCACGCGCAGACGAGATCTGCAACGCTCGGATCGACGAGCTTGATCTCGACACTGACCCGTGTATGTGGCACGTCCGGCACGCCAAAGGGGGAAAGCACCGTGAGATCCCCTTCGGGCCTGGTACGGCGGCCCTGCTGGAGGCGTGGCTCGATGAACGCGCGCGCGTCCTCCCACCGCCTGCGAATCGGCGGGGGCTCGCCGACCGGTACCTCTTCGTGCGCAAGGATGGGTCGCAGCTTTCAACCCAGACTCTCGACCGCCTGGTGCGCGCCCTCGCTCGGCGCGCTCACGTGACGTTGCCACCCGGAGCCGCCGCTCACGCCTTCCGACACTCGCTCGGCCTCGAGCTTGCGCGTCACGGTGTCGCCGTGACGGCGATCCAGCGGCTGCTGGGCCATGCCGATCCGCGGACCGCGGCCATCTACACCGACTGGGCTGGAGCGGAGCTCGCCGGCGAGCTCTCTGACGCTGGCCTACTGCGTTAGCTGCCGGGGGGCGTGCGCTTCACGACGGGACGGAGATCGATCGCCGTCGAGGCCCCAAGGCGGAAGCAGGCCATAGCACCGGAAACTATCGCCAGGTAGCAAGAGGGCTCTCTGCTATGTGGCGCTGACGCCTTCGGTTGGCGGCTCGCGAAGCGCCGAGCCCAAGGTTGAGGGCGAGGTGTAGCCCGATCGGTGCCCAGAGCACCCCCGCTGCAACGTAAGCGCCCCCGAAGAGAACGCCGAGCGCAAGCGCGACAAGGGCCGCGCTCGCCCCCTGGTTCGCATGCGGGACTGCGAAGAGAACCGCTGCGATGACAATCACCGTCCAGCCACGGTCGCCGAGCTCGGCCAACCATCTCATGACGTAGCCGCGGAACACCACCTCTTCGCTGACGGCGGCTCCAGCTCCGACGACGAGCAGTAACCAAATCTCGGCGTCCGTTCGGGGAGCAAAGCGTGTCTCCGATGACTGGTGTCCGCGGAGCGCGCCAAGCGACACCACTGTGCACACGGTCAAAAAGGCGCCCATCCAACAATAAGAGAAGCTATCCCATTGAGTGATCCCAAGGGCCGGCGCGCCGAGGATGCCGTTACCAACGACCAGGACCGCGGCCGCCGTAGTAGTCGCCTGCACAAGGAGGGTGCGCCGGTACACCACCCAGCGCATCTCGGCGGTGGAGACTGCTGAATGACCACGCCAAGCGATCACGAGGGCGGCAGCAGCGAGCATCGGCACGCCTAGCCAGAAGAGCGCTCGCATAGCCGTCCAGCGTTCGGCCGTCAGCCAGCGGTCCGAACGAGTTGAATTGTCCCGCTCACCATCGCTCGCTTCCTTCTCTCTAGCTCCGGCATGGTGACTCTCCCGAATAGGCGGCGCACAGTGCGACTCAATGGCGAGAGTAGTTAGGGGCATGGCACTCGCGGCAGTGAGTGTCACTCCGGAATGTCGCAGCCTTCGTCCAGGCTGGAAGAAGTGGCTTGTCCCCCGTCGACGACTCCCACCCGGGAGGAAGCGCTTCGCCGCTGCATGCTGGCACTGGCGGCTGACACGTTCTCGCCCGTTGACGCCCCGATAGCTGGAGCATTGCGCTCCCTCGACACGCGCCAGTGGGAGGGCAAGGTCTGTGACGTCGCCTGGGCGCTGCTGACGGCCTACCGACGACAGCTTCTGGCCGCCGGATACGACTTTGACGAAGTCCCGGCGCCCTCAGAACCACTTGGACTCAACACCAGCCTGCTGCCTCTTGACCGTCCCGCACCCGCCACCAAGGTGCCCGAGATCCCGCGACTCCTCAGCTTCAGTGAAGACGGGTTCCTGCTGCACCTGGCATTCGAGGACCGCGCAGCTCGCGAACACATCCGGGCGATCGAAGAAGTCCGGTGCGTCGATGACAAGGGTGTGTGGCGGGTCCCGTGGGGCGCCGAAGCCGCTCTCGTGGAGCTCGGGGTGCTGCCTGACGCCGCGGGGATCCTCGCTCCCGTCGTGCCTCCGGTCTCGCCCCAGGTCGGGGTATGGCAAGAGGGCGACCAGCTCGTGCTCGCACATCCCTACGACCCCGAGCTCGTCGACGAGGCGAAACAACTGGGCGGCCGCTACGACGGCAAGTCGTCACCGAAGTGTCGCCGCTTCCCGCTATCCAGGGCGCGCGAGATAGGGGCCTTCGCAGAGCGGCACGGGTTGCCCGTCTACGCCCGACTCGATGAAGAGCTCGGCGACGCGCGGCGGCGGGCTGAAGCATCCCGCGCGATTGCGAGTGACTTCGTCACGAAGGGGCTCGCACGCGAGGCGTGGAGCTTCCAGGCCGCTGGGGTCGCGTACAACTTGGAGACGCGGCGCACCATCGTCGCCGACGAACCCGGACTCGGCAAGACGCTCACGGCCCTCGCCACCCTCGAGGCGGCGCAGGCATACCCGGCCGTCGTCGTCTGCAAGGCGAAGCTCCGCACCGTCTGGGCGGACGAGATCACAAAGTGGCTCCCCCACCGCGCGGTCACCATCGTCGACGGCCGAAGAGCGACTGAGATCGTCGCCCGCGATATCACGATCGTCGACTTTGACGTGGTGGACGACCGAACGGTGGACCTCCTTCGCTGCGCACCCCGTGCTCTCATCGTTGACGAGGCTCACTATTGCAAGGACGGCGGCGCCGATCGCACTCAGGCGGTCCAGCGCCTCGCCGACGCCATTCCGCACACGGGCCTGGTGCTTCTCATTTCGGGGACGATCTCACTCAACAGGCCGGCCGAGCTCATCAAGCCACTCGAAATCGTCGGCCGGCTCAAGGAGTTCGGTGGCTTCGAGCACTTCGTCCGCTACTACTGCGACGGCTATCGCGGCGACTTCGGATGGGTTAAGGACGGCGCCAACCTTGAGCGACTCCCCGAGCTGCACGAGCGGCTCCGCGAACGCTGCTACCTACGCCGGAGAAAGAGCGACGTGCTGGACCTGCCTCCGCCGCGAGTGGAGTCCGTCCCGCTTCCTCTGACACCTTCCGGGCTCGCGGAGTACCGAAGAGCTGAGGCGGACATCCTCGACTACGTGCGGCGCAGGGCCGCATCGAGGGGACAGAATGCCGAGGCCAGGGTCAAGTCGGCTCGGAAGGCAGAGGCGCTGGTGCGACTCAACGCCCTCAGGCGCCTCGCAGCCGAAGCCAAGCTCCCTGCAGCGATCGAGTGGCTACGCGCTAAGGCTGACGAGGTCGGCAAGGTCGTTGTCTTCGCCTGGCACCGGGAGATCCAGGAGCGGCTCGCCGACGAGCTCGAGGCAGCCCACATCTTCGGCTCAGAGAGCGAGAAGGACATCGAAGCAGCAAAGCGCCGGTTCCAGAACGACCCGGACTGCAAGGTCATCGTCTGCTCCCTGCAAGCTGCCACCGAGGGGCACACCCTCACCGCCGCCCACGACGTCGTGCTCGTCGAGGAGGCGTGGACGCCAGCGACGATTGCGCAAGCCACGGCCCGCTGCTATGGACGCCTTTCTGACCCGCACACGGTCACGTGCTGGCATCTTATTGCCGAGGACACGATCGACGTCGACCTCGTCGAGGCGGTAGCGGCGAAAGCGGCAGCGGTCGACGCCTTGGTCGACGGGATCGTCAATCCCGAGGCCGAGGGCAGCAGCGTGCAGGGGGTCTTGCGTAGCTACTGCCGCCGGCGTGGAGTCGTGGTGGACCCAGTCCCAAATGCTCGCGGGCCGGTCAGGCCGCTCGCGAGACGAAAGCCTGGAGGTGCGAGCCGAGCAGCAGCGCCAGGTACGCACCGGCGATGAGCGACGCGCCGAAGGGAAGGACCCGAGCTCGGGCCTTTCGACGAATCAGGAGATCGCCCACCACGACGAACGAGTGAACAGCCCAGGCAAGCACGATGCCGATCATCACGACATCTCCGCCATACCAACCGGTCACCAGCCCGAGGAGTAGGCCGAGGCGGACGTCCCCGTACGCGATCGGGGCGGGACGCCCGGGGCGATGCACCAGGTGCACCAGGACAAGCAACAGCCACTCCCCCACCGCGCCAAGCGCCGCGAAGTCGACCCGCTGCCATGCACCAGTCACCGCGCCGGCGAGCAGCAGGAGAGGAAGGGCCGCTGCCATCACGGGATAGACGACCACAACTGGCAACCGGTGGCGCCGGAGATCGTCGACCCCCAGGACGCATAGACCCACCGTCACGACAACCTCCATCGGCACGACCCCGACGGGGCGCGCGAGGACGGCGAGAGTCGCGACAGCCACGGCGACGACAGCACCAAAACATGCAGCCGTTGCCGGACTCAGTCGGCGAGCAGGGACTTCGGCGCTGCCGAGTCGACCAGCCACAGCAACGGCCAGCGGGGGGCCTCCGCCACCGGCGACGATTGCGGGCAACCAGACCAGCAGCGCATCCGACATTCAGTCGCTCCTTTGTCGATCGGCTCCGGGCAGTCGTTGACGGTACTGCCCGCGGCATGGCGAGGATGTCCCTCGCCATGAGCCACCCCCTGCCCCGGGGGGCGGGCGGGTCACTACCCTGCGGCCTATGTCGCTCGGCGAGTGCCTCCCGGAGGGTGTGATCAAGGTCCTACCGACGCCGTCTCCGGACGAGCTCGCTGTTCGTGAACACATCGGCGCCGGAGTGCAGCCAGGCGTCGCGGGCGGGCGCTGGGTCATCCGGGGCACGCGCGCGACAGTCCGCCTCGGGAGGGTGACGTTCGCGGATCCCGACGACCCGCGAGTGGTCAGCGGTGAAAAGGAGATCGTCGCCGTCACCGAGGGGCCGGAGCGCTACGCCAATGGCGATCCCGTGATTCGAGGTTTCTACGGCGTCATCGGCGAACGTCTCCGCAAGGAGCAAGATAGCCAGCGCCCGCTGGCCCCTCAGGTGGAACTAACCGTCGCTGCTATCCAGCAGGCGGCGCGAGCTCCTCGTCGGCGCCACGTGACACGCACACCTCGCGGACCTGTGTCCTGGGAGGAGCCCACGCTGTTCTCCCAGGAGGAGCTAGCGGACGCGGAGCCGGCGAGCCCGACGGTCGCCACTCCCCCACCGGCGGTTGTCCCAACCCTTCCGTTGACCTACGCGTCTCCGGGTGACCATCACGGAAGTCAGCAAGGGGCTGACGCCGGGAGCGAGCCGCTTTTCGCACCGGCGACGAAACAGCCAAGCACCGAGACTCCGGTTCCGACCGAACCCGACGCTGAGCCCGGGCTCCAGTCGAGCCGGACAGCGCGATGCCCCGCGTGCCACCGGCGACGCACGGGCTTATGGACCCCCGTCATCGACCGGGCTGGGAGCTGGGCGGAGGTCTGCGACCGTTGCGCCCGGAGACCACGTCGCTCGCTGTACATCAGCGACCGGACCTTCACGGACATTCTTGCCGGGCACCCCCTGTCCTGCCGGGTCCTCGCGTACCTAGGTTTCGACTATGGCTCCTGCGATTGACAACACGACCGCCAAGTCGCTACGTGTCGCTCTTCCAGCGCCCCACCTCGGCGTGCTCCTCGGATTGAACCGCGGCGCTCGAGACGAGCTCGTCAGTCAGATCGAGGACCGACTGTCGGCGGTCAGCCGGCCGCTCCTTGGCGTCTCGTGTCGCATCAATGCTATCGGCTCGACGGCGATGTTCGTCTCGGCGCGGGTGGCGCGCGTCGCTCCCGGGGTGCGATTCGATCACTCACAGTGGAGCTACTGGGGCGACTCCGACGACGCGTTCATCATCCGAGGCGACCGTGGGGCTCGCCTGCCTGAAGGCGCGGCCGCTGTGCCCCTTCTCCAAGTCACGGAGGCCGCAAAACGCCTCATGATCGACGCATCCCGCAACGCGTCCAGCCAGACAATGGTGAAGCTAGCTACCCGTCTCGGGCGGTCGCTGCCCGTCATCCACTGGGCGGCCTGGACCGCGCCATTGGGAATGAGCGAGGAGGACTACGCGCACGCTGTTCTGGCGGAAGGCGTGAATCTCCTCGAGCCGTTGACTCCCCCGGGCCCGCTCCTGAGCGCGCCGGTCAGCGAGATCGCTCTCTAAGCCCTGAGGTGCTCTCCCCAGCCCGAGCTTCGGCGTCCGGCCGTAAGGCGCGGCCTCCAGTAACGCTCGACTGCTTCGCTCACCAGACCGGAGATCGACAGTGTCGTCCGATCTCTCAGTTGGCCAAGGCCGGCGGCTTCAGGAATCGAGACGCGCAGCGTCATGCGCTGCCCTCCCTCGAGCGGCGCTTGGCGACGAGGAACGGCCGGAGGGCCGAAGACGGGATCGCTCGGCGGAAGTGCAAATTCACGCTCGAGTTCCTCGCGCGTTGCGCGGACCGCCTCCATGACGACGACTCCTCGCGAGGGCGGCGGCTTACTCCTCGATGCCGACACCGCCTCGTCGATCAGCGCGCGCACCGGGGCTCCCAGGTGCGCCGTAACCAGCTGTCGCCGATACTGGCGAAAACCCGGAAGCGATGGAGACGGATCGCTTGTCCTCGGGCTAACAAGTTCTGTACGCGACGTCGGCCGTGGACGGGAAGGCAACTCCCCCCCCGCCTGTGGCGCCGCGGCGTCCGCCGCGGCCGGCCTCGGCGTTGTGACGACGGGGGTCGGCGGCGGCGGCGGTACCGCGGCGGGTGTCGCCTCTGCTGATGGCGGGGGGGAAGGCGCGGCCGCTTCCCGCGGGGGCGGACGCACGGTAATGGCGCGCGAAGGCGGTGCGTCGGCTGGTGCTTTGCCGTCGCTGATCACCTGCTTTGCCTTCTCTCGGGGGTTGAACGGAGACATGGCTGTCTGCTGTCCTACCCCGCCTCAGCTGTAGCGGCCTGCAGAATCGCCTCTGTGAGTCGCTGGTAGTCGCCGGCGAGGCCGCCTGCATTGTCGGCGAAACTCTGTGCCTTGGCGCCGGAACGCCGAGCTTCCCACCACTTCGGCGCCCTGGCCATGGCCTCCTCGTACTCGAACGCCAGCAGGCCTTGGTGCCGGCAATCGCGTGCCGCCTTCTTCGCGTAGCGAACCGGCGGCTCGAAGATCCGCACTTCCCCTTCCACGATGCTCTCAAGATCCTCAATCGTCTCCCGGAGCATTGCCTTCGCGCCCACTTGCATCTGGGTCACGACGATGCCGAGGACGGTGAGCGCGGGGTTCGCGGCTCGGGCTGCCTCGTAGTTCTCGAGAACGAGGGACAGGCCGTCATTAGCCGCGTCGTCCCCGGTGGTCGGGATGATGACGTGATCGGCCATTCGGAATGCGGCCTGCTGGACGTACGCCTCGCCAGGCGGCAAATCGAGGACCACCAGGTCATACTCGGCGACCAGCGGAGCCAGCGCGTCGCGAAGAGCATCGAGCCCCGTGTTCTGCAGGTTGTGCGCCCCCATCGCGAGGTTGTTGCTCAACTTCCGGGTACCGGGGCCACCGCTGATCGCGTCAAGGTTCTTCCGCACATCCGTGATGGGGGCGGGGGTCTGACTCGCGATGACAGCGAGGAAGAGTCCCTCTCCCCCATCGTTCTCGTCGCGCTCCAAATATCCGAGATCCCGCGCGAGATTCGCTTGCGGGTCGAGGTCAATGGCGAGCGTGCGCCAACCCGACAGCGCGGCCAGCCCGGCGAGATGTGCTGCGAGGCTTGTCTTGCCGACGCCGCCCTTTCCGTTCGCCACAGCGATGATGGTTGGCACCCGAGCTCCCCGATGATCGTTCGTTGTTACATCGGGTCGGCCCCGATGACAGCCCGGTGTGACTATGCCTCAACACCGCGCCCGCCCGCAAGTCAGTACGCGACGCCATCGGCGTGACGCCGGTGCGGGATTGTTGCCACTACGGGGCCACATCGGGCCCACCACGAGGCAACGCCGCGGTGGCGCCGGCTCACCGGAACACCTACCAGGGCGAATACGCGCTGCGCAAGCTGCCCATAGTGGCATCGGAGCCACTACGGTGTCACTATGGGTCTGGACTAGGAGCGACGGCGCCCATCGTTCTGCCGTATCGCACGGGCGATAGGCGAGGATCTCCCGTTACCAGGACCCCGCCACCGGCCTGACCTATCGGGCGCGCGATAGGATCGAAGCGTGGAACTCTCGAACGCCGACGAGTGGGGGAGCGGCTTCCAGTACGACGACGATGACGAGGTGCCGGCGAGCACAAGGGGGGACGTCCGGTGCGATGGCTGCACCTCTCCCGACGTGTGGCGAGAACTTGTCCCGCTCGCAAGCGGGCGCTCGGAGATGCTCTGCGAGCGCTGTGTGGCTCTCCGGGTCACCGGCGCGATCTCGCCCGTCGACGCATTCCGGGCCTACCTTGAACGACTCCCGCTCGCAGAGCGCGCCAAGCGAGCACTGATCGTCGCGGACGTCGTCCGCTCCGAAGCAAAGGACATCCGCCAGCAAGCAGCCGCCCAGCTGCATCGCCAGCTCCGCTCATGGACGCTCGTGGGACGTGAGATCGGCGTCACTCCCGCCCGGGCGGCGAACCTCGCCGCGGGCCGCGACGAACGGGCTCGCGCTCGCCGCGTGCGGGCGGGTGCAGTGACCGCCGACCGCAGCCAGTTGGCGCAGGACGACGCGACGCCTGTTGCGGAGCAGCATTTCCATAGCTGAATTCCCCGCTTCGTAGGCAATGCAGCGAAAGGAACGAGTGACACTCCCTTAGCCGCGTGTCACTCTCTGGTTACCATCGCCGCATGGCAACCGTCCTGCAGCGACGTCCGAGTCGCCAGCCCACCAAGAACGGCGCCGCAGAATGGCAGGCGCGGCTTCCGCGCTCACGCGCCAATCCCGGCGCCTCGCGACGCATGCTCTTCGCGGCCATCTCCGGGCTTCTAGTCGTTGTCGCCGCCGTGGTGTTCGCCTCCATCTACCAACGCGGAAGCAAGACGACCTCCGTTCTTGTCGTCACCAAGCCGCTCGCGCCCGGCGCAACCCTTGAAGCGAGCGACCTCGCCGTTGCAAGCGTGCGCGGAACGGGCTTTGCAGCGCTCGCAGTCGGCGCGGAGGACGGGGTGCTCCGCCACCAAGTCTGGACCTACGTAGCCCCCGGGACACTGCTGGCACCAAGCATGCTCCAGCCACCTGCGGCGCCATCGCACGACCAACTCGTCGGCATTGCCCTTCGCGTCGGCCAATACCCCGGAGCCGGTCTTGTCGCTGGCGACCGGGTCGCTGTCATCTACGCCTCCGGGTCGGCAAGCGCCGGCGGAGGATCAACAGCGGCCGCTGGGGGCGGCACTCGCGGGGCGGCGGCGGCCCTCCCCAGCCGAGGCGTTGACATCGCGACCGTCACTCCGGGCAGCACCGTGCTCAATCATGTGGTGGTTGCTGACGTAACGCTCGCTACCGCCGGGGGAGCAGTGATCGATGTCTCCGTCCCCTCGGTCGACGCGGCGGCTATCGCTCAGCTCTCGGCGGAGAACGCAATCGCCCTTGCGCTCGACCCAGCCTCAACGAGTCACCAGGCGGGCTGATGCTCATCTCCGTCTGTTCGCTCAAAGGATCGCCGGGCGTCACGACCGTCGCCGCAGGCCTCGCTCTGACTTGGCCGGGGGACGACCGCTTCATCGCTGAGTGCGATCCGTCCGGTGGCGACCTCGGCTCCTGGGCCCGTGTTCCCACGCAGTCAACAAAGGGCGTCGGTCCCCTCATTCGAGCCGTTGCCCAATCGTCAGCCCGTCCCGACCTTAATGATTTCATCGTCGACGTATACGACTGGCAGGGGAGCGCTCAGCAGGGACGTGGATTGCCTGTCCTTCTTGGCCTCGACAACCCGGACCATGTCAGTGGCGATCCCGAGGGCAACTGGAACCGGGTAGCCCGAGCGATCGTGACCCACCCCGGCGTCGTCATCGCCGACGCCGGGCGCGTCCAGCCAGCCGCGCAAACGCAGCGTGAGCTGATCGCTCGGAGTGCCGTGGTCCTGGTCGTCGTTCAGCCCAGCATCGAGCAAGCGCGCTACGCACGAGCTCGCCTGCCGCTCCTAACGAGCATTCGAGCCGGGGGAGGCCACGACGCCTCAACGGTCCGACTGGTAGTGATCGGCGAGAAGCCGTACCACCCCTCAGAGTTCGCTGGGTTCCTCGCCGACGCCAAGGTCCCGACCCCTGTCGCGGCGCAAATTCCCTTCGAGCCGGATAAGGCGGGTCCGCACGTCGTCGGCGCCGAACCCAAAAGGCAACGCAGGTCTCGCGTGCTCGGCGCGCTGGCTGCTCTCGCAGTCGCCCTCGAGGCGGAGTTCGTCGAGCACCCCGTGGAAAACAAGGAGATGACCGGTGCCGCTACCGCATGAAGTATTTGTGCAGCTCCGTGACCGCTGTTCCCAGCTCGTCGCGGACGAGGTCGCAGGCGGCGCCCAGACGTCCGAGAGCCAGGACGAGATGCGGACACGCTGCATCCGCCGCGTGGTCGGCGACTACTCGTCGAGCGAGCACGCGCTGTCCCCGGAAGAAGAGCACGCTCTTGGGACAGAGCTCTTCGCTGCGCTCTACGGCCTTGGACCGCTGCAGCCGTTTCTAGACGACCAGAACGTCGAGAACATCGACGTGGTCGGTGCTGCAAAGACCTTCATCCGCTTCGGGGATGGTCGCAAACTCCTCTATGAGGACTTGTTCCCCAACGACGACGAAGTGGTCCGAGTCATTGGCACCGCAGTTGCTAGTCACGGCCTAACCGAACGACGCTTCGACCGCGCGCATCCGATTGTGAAGGTTCGCCTGCGCGACGGCTCACGCATGTGCGCCGTCCAGGGCGTATCGCCACACCCATCTGTCTCGATCCGGCGACACCGACTCGGCGACATGCCGCTCGGAGACCTCGTGCTGCACGGGATGCTTGATGCGGACCTCGCCGAGTTCCTCGTGGCTTGCGTTCAGGCGAAGAAAAACATCGTCGTCGCCGGGCCCATGAACGGAGGCAAGACCACCCTCCTGCGCGCCCTCTGCGCGGAGATCCCACCGGCCGAGCGAATTATCACGGTAGAGCAGACTCTCGAACTCGGCCTCGACGCCCAGGAGGCTCGCCACCCCGACTGTGTTGCCATGGAGGCACGGGAGGCAAACGCTGAAGGCCAGGGCGAGATGACGATGGCCGAACTCGTCAAGTCGACACTGCACATGAACGCCGACCGAGTGATCGTCGGCGAGGTGCTCGGCTCGGAGGTCGTCCCGATGCTGAAGGCGATGTCGCAGGGCCGAAGTGGCTCGATGTGCACGATCCACGCTGAGAACTCTGAGGTCGCCTTCCAGCGCCTCACGATGTACGCGCTCGAGGACCAGCAGCTTCCGGTGGAGGCGGTGGAGCGCCTCATCTGCTCGACAATCCACCTGGTTGTACAAATCGATGCGGTTCCTATCATCGAAGGCGGCGAGCACCTCGGTATGCGGCGAGTGGTGTCGTCGATCAGAGAGGTCGAGGGCTACATCGACGGTCGTCGCATGACGAGCGAGCTCTGGAGGCCAGATCCAGAGTCCTTCCGAGCCGTCCAGACCAGCGTTCCGCCAACGAAGGACCTTCGGACGTCCCTCGAGCGCGTCGGCTACGAGTTCATCGCGACGGAACCGGCGTGGACGTGATCGCGACCGTGACGGCAATACCGCTCGTGCGTCCCGGTGCGCACCGCAAGGGGGCCGTAGACCATCCCGTCTTCCTCAGCCCAGACCGCGGCGAGGTAGCCGAGGCCGTGGAACTGTCGCTTCCCGAGACAACTGAGATTGCGGAGGAAGCATGACCGCGGTCGTCGCTCTCCTCGGGTGCGCGTTCGCCGCGGGGTTAGTCGCTCTCACGCGGGCACTCGCTCCCTCGCTGTCATCCTGGTCGACGAAGGGCCGCCGAAGCGGCACGGGCATCGTGATGACACCCGTGCGCATCGCCGGCCCCATAGTCGGGGCCATTCTGCTGTCGATCGCCACCGGGATCATCGCCTTCGGTCTGGCGGCGGGAGTCGCCGGCTTCATCGCTCCGATGTTTTTCGGCGACAACCGCAGTGCTCGTAATGTGGCGCGCCTCGAAGGTTTGGCGCTCTGGCTCGAAGCAATGAGGGACAGCGTTAGCGGCGGGACGGGCCTCAACGAGGCCATTCAGATGACTGCTGCACACGCGCCAGCGGCCATCGTGAGCGAGCTGCGCCGGCTCGCCGCGGATCTGGCTGCGGGGAAGGACTCAGAAATCGCTCTGCGGACCTTCGCCGATGCGATGGACGATGAGCTGGCGGACGTGTGTGTGGCCGGGCTCATCCAAGCGATGCAGCCGCGACACGGAACGGGTGTCGCCTCCATGCTCAGCGAGGTGGCAACTGCTGCTCGCGAGGAAATCGCCATGCGCCAGCGGGTCGCTATCTCTGAGCGCAAGTCGCGGAACGAGTTGAAGGGCGTGATCGCCATTTCGGCCCTCGTCGCGTTCCTCATGCCGGTCGTCGGCCGCAAGTGGATGAAGCCTTACCACACGCTCGAGGGAGCCATCGCAATCGTCTTCATCTTTGGCATCTACCTCGTGGCGATTGCGCTCTTCGCACGCATCGCCCGCCCGGTGAAGGCGCCGCGTCTTTTCACACCGATCGAAGACCAGAGGAGTGCGGCGTGATCAGCGCCGTCTTGCTGGGGATCATGGCAGGCCTCGGCCTCACCGGGATCGTCCGAGCCATTATCGGTTCGCGACCGTCACTCGCTCAGTCAGTGGCGCGACTGGACGGCAACCGCGGCCCGGCGGGAACCTTCAACATCACCACCCCAAGCGGGCGCGCCGCCGCCCGTATTGCCGAGCGGGTCGATGACCTGCCTTGGTACCGGCGGAGTCTTGCCCTCGATGTCCAGATTAGCAACCGACGGCTCGACGAGATCGTGGGCCTTTGGTTCAAGACGGCAGGAATGCTTGCTGGCCTTGCCGTGGTGGCATCGCTGGCGATCGGTCGGGACGTCAGCCGTTCCGTGCCCCTCGGTCTCGTCGGGGTCCTCCTGGCGCTCGGAGCGTCGACGTTCTCCACCGTGAGTTCGATCAGGAGTGGCGGGAAGCTCGGACGGGAGCGTTTTCGGCGATCGGTGTCCGTGTACCTCTTCCTCCTTGCTCAAGCGATGGCTGGTGGAAGTTCCCTCCACGAGGCCATGCGCGGCGCAGCAGAGACGACCAAGTCCAACGATTTTCGGCTGATCCTGTCCGCGTGCGCCGAGGGTCAGCGGCTCAACAAGAGTCCCTGGGACGGCCTGGAGGACCTGGGCCATGAGTGGGGCATGCCGGACCTCGTCGACATCGCGAACACGCTCCGACAGGCGGAGGCCTCGGGCAGCAAGGTCAGAGAGACGTTGTTCGCGAAGGCGCAGACCATGCGCCATCGGGAGCTCATGGAGCTTCAGAGCCACGCTGAAAGCGCACAGAGCAAGATGTTCATCCCGTCGATGGTGATGTTCGTGGGCTACCTGGTGATGTTCCTCTATCCCGCCGTCGTCGGCATCAAGGGACTTCTATGAGCTGGTCCCTGCTCTGCCTTACGCCGCCGTCCTCGATCGGCGAGCCATCGGACATCCCCGTCGTCGATCGCGGAAGGGAGGGCTCGGAGTATCGCTTCGACCAGTAGCACCCTCGACATTTCCTAAGGAACTAGGACGCTATGGCCACAAGGAGGCAAAGAGCAGATGATCGTGGCAACTTTCAGGCTCGTGCAGACGTCGGCGATCGGGACAGCCGCGTGGGTCGAGAACGGCATCAGGAAGGCGCACAAGAAGCTGACAGGCAGGGAACTGTCCGAGCGAGGGGAGGAGATGATTCCGCGTGTTGTGTGGATCTTCTTCTCCATCACCATCGTCGGCGTAGGTGCGTACTTCATCTACAACGCCGTGTCGTCGGCGGGAAAACAGATCTCGAGCTGCGTCCCCGGCTCGGGCAACGGCGGCATCAGCTCCTGCTACAACACGCCATCCGCTCCGTAAGGAGTCAGGCGGCGTTTGCGAGGAAGAGGGCGGGGGAGCGTGGCGAGGCTGGCGAGGCCTCGACCATCGCTCTCCTGCTGCTCTTCCCCTTGCTCTTGCTGATCATCGGGCTGGCGGTGCAGTTCGCTTTCTGGATCTACGCCCAAGAGGCAGTGAGGGTGGCGGCTCAGGACGGAGCAACATTCGCCGCGACCGGGGCCGACGTCGAGGCAGGAACGACCCTGGCTGCGGTCGATGCAAGCCGACTGGGCGGCAACTTCATCGGGAGCGTCACGAGCTCGGTCTGCATGACCGGCGCCCAGGGGGCGGCTCTCCCCGAGATCACTGTGACGGGTCGGGTCACCAACCTGTTTGGCATCAGCTTCATCCCCCTCGGCGTGAGCGCTTCGGCGATCGCGCCCGTCCAAGACCTCGTCGGCGGCACGCCCGGGTCCGCAAGCACAGGAGTAGCCGCATGCTAAAGCGTCGACGCCACGACGAACGCGGTGAAGCCGAGACACTCGAGTTCGTCATCCTCGTGCCATTCCTTCTCGCCCTCATCGCTCTCGTTGTCGCCGCCGGTGTAATTGCCCTCGGTAATCAGGACGTCCAGGGTCTCGCAGCGCTCGGATCGCAGTCCTCGGTGATGCAGCAGAACGACAACGCGGCCTCAGTCGTTGCCTCGTCCGCGCTTGCCGGCCAAGAGCGCATCGACCAGGGCATAACTTGCGACCGCCCTCCGCCGACAGAGATCAGCTACGCGAACTGGGCGCCGAACGGCTCGGTGACCACGAAGATCACCTGCAAGATCGCCACGGGCGGCCTCGTACCGGGCGAGGCATCCGACGCAATCGTCAGCGACACCTCGACAGCGCCGATCAGCTATTACGACCCCGTACAGGCCTGTTCTGATCTCTTCACCTCGAGCATCGACACCTCTAGCTGCGGCGGCGAGCCGACCCCAGCCCCATGAACCTTCGAGGCATTGGCGCTCGGTCTCGGCGCAGCGAGGAAGGGGCAATCGCCTTCATGGGTCTCCTCCTCGTCCCCGTCTTCGTCGCTCTCGCCGGAATCGTCTACGACGGCGGCAACGCTCTCGCAGTGTCGCGGGATGCCACCGACGTCGCGGAGCAGGCGGCCCGTGCTGCGGCCAACGACCTCCCGGCCTCCTATCTCGACGATAATGGCGCTACCGGATCGCTTCAGTACGGAAGCGACGCAGTCAGCGTCGGAGATGCGTATATCGCCCAGGCCGAGCAGAGCGATGCCCAGCTGATTGGGGGCAGCTGCGTCGTCCAGGGCGTCACCGCGCAAACCGTCGCGTGCACCGCCACAGTGTGGGTCCGCAATCAGTTCCTATGGACCTTCAACATTCCCTCCTTCACGATCACCGAGACAGGGACTGCTGTCATCGGTCAGCGCTACGCCCCCTCCTAAGTCGGGAAGCTGGCGACGGAGCGCTCTTAGCCGCTCGAGCTGCTCTGCTCGGTCTTCTAGAACCGGGACCGACCCGCCGCAGGCGGTGTCGGCTTCCTGCACGCCGCTTGGAATGGCGACCGCTTCCTCGACACCGCCGAGCGCGTCCCCGAGCTCGATCCCGTCCTCGCGCGACGGGCCTGGCCGTCGGGCGGGCGTCCGCTCGAGATGGGCCGTGGAAGGCTCGAAGTATTGACGCCAGCCCTCTTGCGCCGCCTTCGTGAGCAGCCCGAATGGAGAGCTGATTTGTTCGCCGGAGCGGACGCGCGCAGCGATCGCCTGGGCGCCTCGGTAGATCTCAGCCCGGTTCAGTTCAGCAGCGTGGAGCGCGGCTAGGAGCCCCGTCGGGTTGATTAAGCCTTGGAGCCTCCGGGTCTTACACGCTTCGCTGAGCGAGCTGACAAGGGCCTCGATTTCGTCGTCGCTCCAGTCTGCTCTCGGCAGACTCGCGCCTCCGCTCGGTGCGTGCGGGATGTCACCCGAGCCCTCTTGCGGCCGAGGTGTCGCGCGGAAAGCGACCTCGGCCGCGCGCCCTTCCGCGCGCGGGTCCACCGAGAGTGAAGAAGCTAGCTGAGCTTCTTCATGCATATTTGTGTAAAAGCTAGCTCTAGCTTCTTTTAACTCCTCTAAAGCCGCGCGCGATTCGCGCGGAATCGCGCGGCCGTCAGTCAGTTCGCGCGCCGCGGCGCGCGAACTCTGGTCGCGCGCCGCGGCGAATGGGTCGCCTGCGAGCGGGAGAGAGGCGGCGGCGGGACCCGTTGCTAGGGAAGGCGTAGCTACGCCCGAGCGCGCGTTCAGCACCGCGATGTACCGCGCTTGGGCAGCGATGAGGTCGCGGGCGGCTTCGAGCTCCTCGACCAGATCTGGATCGCCCGCCCCTGGAGGAGTGCCCCCGCCCGAGCCGCTCCGCCATCTGCCCCCCGGCGGTTCGGATCCCCGAGGCACCGTTTGGAGACGTGGGCGAGCCGCGGCAGCGCTCTGGAGACGCGCGACGTCGAAGATGAGCCCGCCGCCGCCTCGGCGCTCCACGATCGAGCCGAGCTGCGAGAGGTAGCGACTGACGAGCCCGTTCGTTGCATCGAGGCCCATGCGGCGCAGCAGCTCGCTCTGGCGTAGCGGTACGAGCACCCTGCCGTCGGAGAGGGGGACGCCGTCGCGCTCGGTCACCTCGAGCGCCCAGCTCTCGGCGCGCCTCAGACCGCGCAGCGCCCCTGGCTGCGGTGTCGCAGCCAACCCCTCCGACATCAAGCTCCTCCCGACGCGATGGATCGACCGTCCACCACCTACGGGCGCGCTTGACCTAGTGTCGTCGACGCACGTGACGACGTTGGTCGGCCCCCGTAGCGGGCCGGTCACTTCTGGAAGAGCGGGCCGCGTTCCCAGCGTGGTCCGCTCTTCGTTTTTCCGAGTTACATCAGCGGCATTACTACCAGCGCCACAACGCTCACCAGCGGACTTGCCGCGGTCGCGGAGGATTTGCGCCCTGGTCGTTCTCTAGCTTCGGGCCACGGAGCTTCTGGCCCGTGGTTGTGGAAGATTGTCGCCCTGGTTGGTACGCTGAGGCCATGTTGCGTCCTGAAAGCTGGACCAGCCCTGCGGGTGAAAGTCCCGTCCGGGTAATCGCCGGAGAGCCCGGTAGCAGGCCCCAGCTCGTCGCCGAGAGGCGGCGGGCCGAGCGGGGCGTCGAGAGCCTCTTTGGAGGGAGCAAGCGTGCGGGCCGTAGGTCCACCCGGGCCGAGTCCTGCAGCCTCGTCACATTTACAACAGGGGAGCCGAGCCGCTCATGTCACGGCGAAGGCCCACGTCCGACCTCCTGGCAAGTTCCGGAGATGCCTCTGGTCGGGTCCCCTCGGGGTACGGGGAGCGGCACGTACGCACGGGGTGGTTCGGAACAGGAGAGGCCCGTCTTGCCAGCCTCGTCAGCAAAGACCGGACGTATAAGCCAGTGGTGAAAGCGTCCGGAGGCAAGCGGGAGTCCGACGGGGTCGTAGTACTGCTGATCGCCGGGAGCAACCCGGCAGGAGGGAAGGGCCCCGACTTCGGTCACGCCGGTGACAGAGGAACGCGCAAGGGCATGCCGGGGACCGCTCCGGACAACTACCCCGAGGGCCGCCATCTGGCCCCCGCCAACGTTCGACGCCTCCAGAACCGGCTATGGGCTGCGGCCAAGCAGTCAGAGGAACGGCGCTTCCACGCCCTTTATGACCGCATCTGTCGAGATGACGTCCTCGCAGAGGCGTGGGAGCGGGTCCGTGCCAACCGTGGCGCTGCGGGGGTCGATGGAATGACCCTCAAAGCGGTGGAGGACTACGGCGTGGCTCGTCTCCTCGACGAGTTGCAACGTGACCTCCGTGCAGGCAACTACCACCCGGCGCCCGTGCGTCGGGTGGAGATCCCAAAGCCGGACGGGCGAAAGCGCCCGCTCGGCATTCCCACGCTGAAGGACCGGGTGGCCCAGCAGGCGGCAAAGCTCGTCCTCGAGCCAGTGTTCGAGGCCGACTTCCTCAGCTGCTCGTATGGGTTCCGCCCGAAGCGTTCGGCGCTCCAGGCCCTGGAGAGGATTCGGGTCGGCTTCATTGAAGGCAGCCAGTTCGTCTTCGAGGCCGACATCAGGGACTTCTTCGGCTCGATCGACCATGACAGGTTGCTGTCGCTCGTCGAAGAGCGGGTCTCGGACCGCCGGGTGCTGAAGCTCCTTCGTGGCTGGCTCACTGCTGGGGTGCTGGCAGACGGGGTGCTCTCCGAGACGGTCACGGGGACTCCCCAGGGCGGGGTGATCTCCCCGCTTCTTGCCAACATCTTCCTGCACGCCTTCGATCGGGCCTGGGCCGAGTCCGGCACGGGAGAAGTCGTCCGCTACGCGGACGACTTCGTCGTGTTGTGCGGATCCCAGGAGCAGGCCGAACGTGCCCGGGAGCAGGCAGCTTTGCTCCTCGGCGAGCTTGGTCTGGTCCTTCACCCGGACAAGACCAAGGTGGTCGACCTCCGGGAGGGCAAAGAGGGCTTCGACTTCCTCGGGTGCCACTTCCACGCCCGCATGTCGGGTCGGCTCTGGGAGCAGCGGCGCATCGTCCGCTACTACCTCCAGCGCTGGCCGTCTCTGCGGTCGATGAAGCGTGCTCGGGTCAAGGTCCATGCCCTCACCGAGCGAAGCCAGGTCGGACAGGAGCTGGAGGTGGTCATCGGCCGCCTCAACCAGTTCCTCCGGGGCTGGGCCAACTACTTCCGCAATGGGAATGCGTCCAACAAGTTCCGCCAGCTTGACCGCTATGTTGTCGGACGGCTCCGTTCCTTGCTCGTGAAGAAGCGAGGCCGCAACCTCCATGCCGGCCAGGCGAACCGCTGGACCGAGGCCTGGTTCCACGACCAGGGTCTGCACAAGCTTCTCGGCACGATCCGCTATCCGAAGGCAGCGTAACCATGTCCAGAACGACCGTCGGTGAGCTGTATGCGGGAGAACCGCACGTACAGATCGAAAGGGGGATGGGGAACCGGGCCGTCATGGCACCGCGCCCCTGACTACCAATGG